>NZ_SGSX01000030.1:0-22044 GCF_004209355.1 Acinetobacter sp. WCHAc060025
TAAAGTTACTGTTACCACTTACACTGAGTTGGTCATTGAGAATACGGTCATCTGTCAGGTTGACTTGTGCTGTATTCGTCCCGTCATATACGCGGTTTTGTGCATCCGATGTGATGTTCAGCGTGCGTACTGTAATGTCCGCTGTGTCTGTTGCAGTATTTGACGCAAGTACGTAGTTACCAGCATCCACTCCACTTAGGCTTAAGCCTGTGGTCGTTACAGTTTTTCCTGTTCCTACGTTTTTGTCGGCAAAGCGACTGTTACCACTCACACTGAGTTGGTCATTGAGAATACGGTCATCTGTCAGGTTGACTTGTGCTGTATTCGTCCCGTCATATACGCGGTTTTGTGCATCCGATGTGATGTTCAGGGTGCGTGCGGTAATGTTCGCTGTGTCTGTTGCAGTATTTGACGCAAGTACGTAGTTACTAGCATCCACACCACTTAGGCTTAAACCTGTAGTCGTTACAGTTTTGCCTGTTCCTACATTTTTGTCGGCAAAGCTACTGTTACCACTCACACTGAGTTGGTCATTCGCTATGCGGTCATCTGTCAGGTTGACTTGTGCTGTATTGGTCCCGTCATATATGCGGTTTTGTGCATCCGATGTGATGTTCAGGGCGCGTGGTGTAATATTTGCTGTTGAAACGGATGACTGTGAGATACTCGGTAAATAATTGCCTGAATCTAGACCAGTAGCCGAAATATCCCCTATCGTAATAGTTTTATTATTGCCCACATTTTTATCATTAAATGTAGCAGATACGCTACTTAATTTTAGATCATCACCTGGCATTATACCTGTTAGTGTCGCTTGATCTATATTTACGCTTGAATAATTATTACCATCATAAATTTTATTATTCCCTTTAAGCCCAGCAATATAATATATGGCTCTGCTAATATTTGCTGTTAAATTTGTTGGTTGTACTAAGTTATAATTTCCTGCATCAATCCCATCAAGACTATAGCCCGTAACATTGACCGCTTTATTATCACCTGCATTTTTATCTGAAAATGAGCCTATCCCCGTTCCGATCAAGCTAACATTATCCCCAGTAAACCCCTTAATAATAGCTGTACCATTTAATGTTGCTGATTTTGTTGCATCATAGATTTTATTACTTGCAGTAATGCCTACAACGGAAATATCAGCTTTCGTAATATTTGCTGTTAAACCTGTTGGTTGTACTAAGTTATAATTTCCTGCATCAATCCCCGCAAGAGTATAGCCCGTAACATTGACCACTTTATTATCACCTGCATTTTTATTTAAAAATGAACCTATCCCCGTTCCAATCAAGCGAACATCATCATTAAGAAATTTATTAATAGTAGCTGATGTACCATTTAATGTTGCTGATTTTGTTGCGTCATAGGTTTTATTACTTGCAGTAACCCCTGTAACGAACATATTCGCTTTGGTAATATTTCCTGTAAGGTTTCCAACAACAAGTCTATAATTTGAAATATCGCTACCCACCTGAGAAAAAGCAACAGAAGAAAAAGTTTTATTATCCCCAACATTTTTATTAGAAAAATTACCACTAAAATTGCTTAGGATTAGTTCATCTCCTGAAAATATACCTGTTAGTACCATTCCACTTGAATCTATAATTACATTAGTGGTGCCATCATAAATTTTATTAGGTACTATAAGCCCTGTAATAGTAGCTTGAGCTGGCAAAATATTTGCAGTTAAATTTGTTGGCTGTATTAAGTTATAATTGTCTGCATCCGTACCCAACAAGCTAAAACCAGTAACCTTGACCGTTTTATTATCCCCAACATTTTTATCTAAAAATGAACCCACCCCCGTTCCAATCAAGCTAACAGCATCCCCAGCAATCACACTAATAGTAGCTGTACCATTTAATGTTGCTACTGCTGTTGAATTATAATCCCTATTGGACGCGCTTAAACCACTAATATTTAAATCTTTTTTTGTGATTTCAAGGGTGCCCGCACCCGTTGACTTATACGTTAGGTCATATCCGAACTGTGTCGTATCTACCGCTGTTGGACTTCCTGAAATTGAAATTGTTCCATCACTTAGAGAGTATGTTCCAACATTTTTGCTCGAAGTCGTATAATTTAATCCTAATGATATCATTCCAGTAGCAAGTCCATCATATATCTTTGTACTTGGGAGAGAATCTGCAATATCAATCTCATAGGGTCTTAAGAAACTGCGTAATAATGGTGAAGACTGCCCTTCATATATACGCCATATTTTTCCTGTGCTACCAGCGGCATCAATACTCCAATTTGAAAATGTAGACAATTGTTGTAATTGTGCCGTAGTTTGTCCAGTACCACCTGCACTAGTCGTCCGTCCAGAAGTACTGGTATTCCAATAACTATTTTCAATAGTACCTTGGCTAAATCCAGCGAGACCACCTATAAGAAGTTGTGAACCTTTTCCAGACCACCCAACTTTGCCCGAAGAATAGGAATTTTTAATAGTTCCTTGTTCATTTGAACCAACAAGTCCACCTACAGTATCTGTTCCTACTACATCACCTGTTGCATAAGAATTTTCAATCGTTCCTTGATTGACACCAACCAAACCACCTACTCGACTCGAATTACCCCATCTTGATGTAATGTCTACATCTGCAAATGAGCCAGTGATTTTTGCATTTGTATCATTCCAACCAACGAGTCCACCAAAATCACTTTCAAAGCTTAGAATTTTTCCAGTCACATAACTGTTTTCAATTAAACCATAATTCTTGGCAACTAAACCTCCAGCACGTTCATAACCAGTATAATCTATACCTGTTAATCCCACATTTCTGATTACTGCATTTGAAGAAGTTTCTGCAAACAATCCAATACCAGAATCACTTGAACCAATAGTTAAAGATTTAATGGTATGACCTAGACCATCAAAAGTGCCTCGGAATGGATTAGATGGTAAGCCAAATGCAGGATAACTCACGTTATGATAACCAATTGAGTCAAATCCAGTATAGCTATTCCACTCCCATGTGCTACTGGCATCTATATCTGCACCTAAAACATAATCCCCAAATAAGTTACCGTTTATACCTTGTAAATCTGTACCAGTCCTCGAACCTGCCGAACCTAAACTTGTGATTACAGTATAGTTTTTGACCGCATTTGTCCCTTTTTTGGTGCTAAAGTTATGTCCTGCTTTGAGACTCACTTTTGCACCATTATTTAGATAATAATTCGCTGCGGTATTACTTGTGGTTTGGCCATATTCCAAGTTCAGTTTACCAGTCGCACCATTTGCGGTGATATTGGCATTAATGTTAATGTCGTTGTCTGCTCTTAGAGTCAATGCTGTATTGGCATTCCAAGTCACATCTGCATTAACATTGATATTGCCTGCTTGTGTACCTGCACCCGCTGTCGTTACAGTTATATTGTTTGAGCCTAAAGCATTGGTGAGTGTGTTGACATTAATAACACTATCGTTTTGACTAGGGGTAAACGTGTTATTGCTATTACTATTTCCTGCTTGGTTTGCATTCGTTATCGTTACATTATAAGGATCGATAAGCCATTCACCGGTCTTAGCTGTATCAGATAGCGTCGATACTTTTGCATCTTTTCCAATGTCAATATAAGCAGCGCTGGTCTCAATAAATCCACCATCTGCACCGTTTTTGCCTTCTGCTTTTAAAGTCCCACTGACTTTGGTTTCACCATACTGCATGTCACCGAGCAGAATGATTTCGCCTTTGGCATTTTGACTCAAGCGATTGGCTTCGATCACACCAGTATGATTGACCACTGCTTTACTTAAGCTGTCTTTGGCTTTGGCCGTTAAATACACTGCACCATTGTCGGCAATGATCGCCCCGCCATTGTCCACTAGACCTTGCAATACACCTTGCTCAACCTGATATTGCGTCAGCGAACCATCTTGTAAAGCAAGCGTAACTTGACTTGCAGAGGTTAAATGTGTAGTTCCATTTGGTGTTTTTATAGTTCCTGTGTTTTTCACATTCGGTGCAATTAATGCAACCGTTCCGCCTTGTAATGTATTTATTGCGCCATTATTTTCAATTGCTGAGGTGCTGTTGGCATCACCTTTTAAAGTGTATTTGCCATTTTGGATATCTGTATCATTTAAGTTTAAAGTTGATGCGACTAAACCACCGACATTGACTTGAGCAGTTTTGGAAAACACCACACCATTCGGATTGAGTAGAAATACCTGACCATTGGCATTTAAACGTCCCATGATTTGTGAAGCATTGCTGTCTAATACATGGTTTATCGCTGTTGAAGATTGATTGGGTTGATTAAAGTTGACTGTGGCATCTTTGCCGATGTTGAAGCTATTCCAATTGGTACTAAGGTTTTGACTATTTTGATTGATATTTAAAGTATTGTTGTTTTGGTTAAAACTTGCTGAACCTGTGTTGATTTGCGCGCCTGTTGGAAGTTCAACATTTGAAATTGCTGCATGGATGGAAAGTGGCAGTAGTGCCATACCAAATAAAATCAGTTGCGACACTTTGTGTACAAGATGGCTTTCTTTTTTTGCAGTAGTTGTTGTGCTTTGTGAAGAGCTATGATTTTTTGCTAACTCTGAAACAGCTTGCCAACATCCGAGCTGTGTATTCCAAATGACCTTATAAATTTTATTCATGTTGACCCCGAAAATAATTTTTAAATAAAATATTTCCTATTTGAACAGAGAAAAAATGCGTTAGATATACCTAGAATTGGGTATTTTAATATTTTTTATTTATAAAAATTAAAAAGATACATTAATAAAATTAACATTTAAAACTAAAAAATCCCTCTTTTGAGGGATTTATCACAAAAATAGATTAAGACACATTCTGCATCCGCTTCAGTGCTTCTAGTTGCTGATTTAATTTACCTAAATTCCCTTTAGGATCAAGCCACCATTCCACTGTCCAAAGCTGAATAATTTTCCAACCTAGCCCCTTTAAAACTGTTGGACGCAATTGATCACGATCTCTTGCTGTTGCTGCTTTGGCATAGTCATCACCATCGACCAATATACCCGTGAGATATTGACCCGAAATTTCAGGATGTTGAATCGCTAAATCAATACGACTGTCGCCACTGCCTACAGCCAAATCAACCGTCCAACCGTGTTGCTCAAGTTGTTGTTTTAAATACAACATAAACTCATCTTTGGATTTTACTTTTGCAGTGCTCTGTGCGTAATACGGCATTTGACCTGTCTTGGCAAAACTTAGGAAATCTTTCAAGTCACGAACACCTTCACTACTGGTACGCGATAAATCAATCTGCTCAGGTGTCAACGTTGAAAAGACATGTAAACCTTGTCTTGCACGGGTAATCGCAACATTTAGACGGCGCTGTCCACCTTGGCGATTCAACGCACCAAAATTCATTAACAATTTACCGTTTTGGTCTGGCGCATAAGTGATTGAGAAAATAATAATATCTCGCTCATCCCCTTGCACATTTTCTAAGTTCTTCACAAATAAGGGTTCAAATCCCTCTCTGCTCAACGCTTCTAATTCAGGATGATTTGCCAATTCATTATCTAACAAATCTTCAATGAGTTTTTGTTGGGTAATATTGAACGTTACCACACCAACTGTTTGCTTATATTCAGCATTTAACTGTTGTTGTAAATGTTGAATAATAAATTCAACAATGGCTTGCGCCTCTGCCTTATTGGTACGTGTATCACCTTTATCATAGATGCCTTGTACCGCATGCAATTGAATCGCGGTATCTTTGGCAACAGGTGCAGGGAATGTGAGTAATTCACCTTTATAATATTTTTGGTTACTGAACTGAATCAAGCTTTCATAACGACTGCGATAGTGCCAATTCAGCACCAACTCAGGCAATTGAGCTGCCAAACATTCATCCAAAATACTTTCTAAATCTTCCGTCACCTCTTCATCGACTTCTTCGGTATCACCTTTGCCAAAGAAACTGGTTGGCGGCATTTGCTTATTGTCCCCCACCACGATCGACTGCTGTCCACGTGCCAATGCACCGATTGCATCCCACACTGGAATCTGTGAAGCCTCATCAAAAATCACCACATCAAAGGTTGAATCTGGATCGAGATATTGCGCAACGGATAACGGACTCATCAACATACACGGTTTTAAGCCTGTAATCACATCTGGAATTTGTTTAATTAACTCACGTACAGGGATGTGACGGCGCTTTTTGCCTAATTCTTTATTGAGTAAAGCCCACTGTTTCTTATATTCATCAGGATTTTCGAAAATTTTATGCCAACGACGGGTAATTTCTTCGCTGGCAAACTTCTGATGTGTTTGATCTTGTTCAGAGAATTTTTGAATTTTCTGTTGTTGTAACTCACCATTAAACTGATTTAACTCAGGATGTAAGCTAAATTGTTGAATAATAAATTGTCGTGCAAGATTCACATCTAACAATTGAACCGTATCTTGTTGTGTAAACTTATCAACGACTTGTAAATGATCAGCAAAACTTGCTAAACCTTGTAGTTTCAGATCAGTTTTTAAAGCTTGCCAATTCAACCAATGTCGCCATTCACCTGTCACTGTTTGTAATTGCGTTTGACGTACAAGTAACGTAGTAAAAGTAATTTGTGAATAGGCATTTAAACTTTCAGTTTGTATGTGCAGATCGGGTAATAATTGTGAATAGATTTCATCAAGTGATTGAATTTGTTGATTTAGTTCAACAATTTCATGCTGATTAGCAAAATCCACAGCTTGACGGAGAATTTGAATATCTGGAATACGTGTCACCAATTGATTTTTTAGCTGTGACCACGCTTTTTCAATATTTTCAAACTGTGCCCAATCAGTTTTATCGCCTTGCCAATATTGCTCCAAATTTTTGCTTAGGCTATTTTCAATTGTAGCAAATTGCTGTTGATGATTCTGTAAGTGAATCAAAATCGGCAAATCATTGCCCACCACTGTAGATGACGGCTTTTGTTTTTCAGTTTGATAACTTCGGATTAAGTTTCTCAGCTGAAATTTTCCAAACCAAGACCACGGCCAGAATTTGGCTGAAGCCTCGCGCCATTTAAACTCAATTTGCTTTAAATCTGCTTGGAAAATGGTTGGATCATATTTAAAAATCAATCGCGTACGATTCTTTGAAATTTCCTCACAAATGCTTTTTGCATCCGAAATTTGACGAATATCAATGGTATCTAGAATTTTTAATAACTTTAAATCATGCTGTTGCATGAATTGTTTAAGCTGCTGATAAATTGCTAAATCTGCCTGAGCTTGTTGTAAATTTTCAGCTTGCGAAAACTGGCAAACATCTTGCCAAGCTTTGGATGTAAGTTGGAGCTTTTTGACAATGTCAGCGAAATTTTGCTGAACTTGTAAATATTGATCTTGCCAAGCCAAATTCCAAATATTCGAGCTTGCACCATCCGCAAAACCGCTCAATGTCTCGATTGCTGTAAGCGAAGTTTGTTGATATTGCAAAGTCGCTTTGGCAACTAGATCTTTCAGTTGAGATCGTGATGATTCATTAACTTTCTGAATATCAAGATTGAAGCGTAAATTAGCCACATCACGATGCAACAGTTCCACACTCATCGCATCAAACAAACTCCAACCTATTGGATGTTGTTGATGTAAAACAGCCACATGTTGATTTAGATCATCACGACTATTGACCAACTGTTGGGATAAGAGTTGCCATTCTTCTAAAGTCTGTTTTTGTTCAATCGCATAGGGATTGTTATTATTTTCGGCACGTTCACGTAATTGATCTAAAACTTCAATTTTCTGTGCTTTGGCAGAATGTAATTGTAAACACAAATGCCCTAAACCAATCTGATTTAAACGACGATAGACCACATCTAAGGCTGCCATCTTCTCTGAAACGAACAGAACCGATTTCCCATCTGCCAAACATTGCGCTACCATATTGGTAATGGTTTGCGACTTACCTGTTCCGGGTGGCCCAGATAGCACAAAAGTACGTCCCAAAGCGGCTGACATCACCGCTGCAAGTTGAGAAGAATCTGATGACAATGGCGTAAATAATTGCTGAGGCTGATATTTTTTGTCTAATTCTGTCGGATGAGGAAAGGCTTCTTGCTTTTGAAATGGCTCGCGTGGCGTTTCTATCAGATGATTGACCACCGCTTGCTCTTTGAGTTGTTGCATGCGTGAAGATAAATCACGCCACATTAAATATTTTGAAAATGAAAACTGTCCAATCGCTGCTTCAGCTTTGACTTCCCACCCTTTCATGTTAATTACAGCACGGCGTACCAGTTGCAAAACTGCGTTTACATCCACAGCTGAATCATCACTTGGTAATGGATCTAAGCCTGCAATTTCAATTTCAAAATCTTGTCGAAGTAATTGTAATAAAGTTGAATTAAACCGAGGCTCATCATCATACACCCACAGTCGATAACCTGACTTTGCAGACTCACGTGTCATCCGTACAGGAATCAGTAATAGTGGTGCTTTAAAAGATTTCTGCGCCTTTTCAGATTCTTTCCATTCTAAAAAACCAATGGCTAAAAATAAAGTATTCGCCCCGCCTTCTTCTAAAGCTGTCCGTGAAGCACGATAAACCCCAACCAAACGCTTATTCAAAGTGTCCGTGTCTAAACCACTGAATAATAATTGACGTGATAAATTTTCATCAATATAGGTTTGTACATGCTGTGCTTCATTCTCTCGAGTCACATCTTTAAGCGAAATATAATCCACACTATGAAAGAAAAAGCCTTTATTTTCAGCTAATGCATCTTCTAACGAAGACAATGTTTTTTCTGAACACTGCAAAGGAATACTTAGACGATTATCTTTAAAATTGAGTAATTTATTGCGTAAACTTAAATCAAGTAATCGTCGCAACCAACGTTGCACACGTGTGGCGACATTTTCATCCGTTGTAGTCAAACCATACTCAGGCAATGAAGCTTGTGTCCATTCAATTTCGTCAGTGTCTAAATTCTTTTGTACATCAATCTTCGTTGAGATCGGACGAACACCTCGCAAACGGCTTTGACGAATATCAATGGCGACATAAAATTTTTCAATTTCTTCAGGATTTGTTAGGTATTCTTTCGCAACATCTATCGCCTGTTTCAAACTACCTTTAGAAGTGATCAATGTGGTTTCGATAAATGTGATTGCGCCCAGTTCCATACATTTACGCAAGGTCTGAATATCGTCAATGAGAACATCCACAATCGGTGTTTCCTGTAACCACACCCCAATAAAACTATGCCCTTGAACCATCATGACAATTGGATCTAGCCCGATTTGCTCTAGAAGCGAACTCATTAACATGGTGGTGTCTAAACAACATGCCATTTTCTCTTCTAAAATTTGTTTGGCGAAACGGATGCGTTGTCCATGTTCGATATAGCTGGCAGGATTGACAATATAGTGTAGGTCTTGCTCAATCAGCGACTGCCAAATTGCTTGAATTTGATTAAATACTTGTTCATTATTTTTATCTTGATAGCCATTTAAACTGCCCAATTGCTTCGCATTCAACCATTCACTGGCACGTTTTAAAATCGGAAGTAAAGACGCGGCATTGGGTTGTGAAAAACTGGCTAACAGCTCTAAGGGTTGCTTCTCACCGCCCCATGTATCGACAGTTAAAACTTCAATCTCTTTTTGTTGTTCTGCGAGTATATTTCCTTCTAAATCAACCCATTTAAAAGACAGTGATGCTTTGATATTTTCAGAAAGATTTAAAAGATAATGAATATCAAAATGTAATTTTGGATTATTCAAAGCAATGCTCTGCTCTGCTTCAATTGCAGCAATTTTAATTTTTGTACTTTGAATAAACTCAGGATTTGCTTGAATAATTAACTTAGTTTCAGCAATGCGACTATTACTGCTTAGGGTGATGTTACGAATCAAAGGGATAGAATTCTGCTGAAAAACAAAGTTCAGACTCGAACTGGCATCGACTGAGATTTTAAATGATGTGAGTTGCTGTTGATGTAGAACATCTAAATCTGACATGAAGAATTTTATCCTAAAACTTTTTTGATTATGGATTGCTTGATTCAGCTTACTTTATACCAAATCTGCCCCAATAAAAAAGCACCCGAAGGTGCTTCATTTACGATATTTTATATTTAGAATGTTATCACTTGAGGGTTCAATAAATCAGCTATTGTATCTGACTGTATAATAGGAAGCCCAAGAACTGTATCACTATTTGTAGTTGTCAACTGACGTGGATTATCCGAACTTATATCTTGAGCTGATTGTGGAATCGAATTGGCAATCACCTGATCAATCGGACTTGTTACTGAATCAAACGTGTTTACCGAAATCAAATCATTCACATCGATGTCTACTGTACTTGACGAATGTACAACATTTGTATTGTCGTCTACATTTCCGAGTACCTGAGCAATACTACTTGGTTCAGTTACAGGAGACGAAGATATACCAATCGCTGCACTACTAACAGTAGTATCACTAAGATCGTGATTTAAAGAGGCACCATTTACTGAATTTGTTTCAACTGCTACTTCTACAACAGTAAAAGTTCGAGCATCACTGGCTAAACTGGTATTGCCTGATTTGTCTGTCTGAATCGCTGTTAGAGTATGACTACCTAAACTCAAATCATTCTCGAAACTAAACGACCATTTTCCATCAGTACCGACAATCACACTACCTAGTGCCTTTCCATTATCAGAAATGATTAATGTTGCACCTGCTTCACCTGTTCCAGAAATAACAGGACGTTTATCATCTGTTGAACCATTTTCTCCAATTGAACCTGTAGTACTTCCTACATCGTCAGTAACTGTACTGATCTTAGGCGCACTTGGTGCTGTAATATCTTTCGTTCCCGTTACAGTTACAGCTGTGGACTTGTTACCAGCAGCATCTTTTGCATATACCGTTGCTGATATTTTTTCTGTTAATGCGGTAGATAAATTCACAGCATAATGACCATTTGCATCAACCGTAGCCGTTCCCAATAATTTATTGGCGCTGTCATAGACTGAAATTGTACTATTGGCTTCGGCAGTCCCTGTGATAATCGTACCTTCAGCATTTAAACTTGCAACAGGCTGATCTGGCGCTAAAGTATCTTGTCCAGCTTTTATGTCTGCGGGTTTAGACTGATTACCAGCAACATCTTCGATAATAATTTTACCCGTTGTACTTGTATCTAAGGCAGGTGAAACTGAAACAGTAAATTTACCATTGGCATCTGCTGTTCCTGTACCAATCACCACACCATTAGCATCTTGGATAATCACTTTTGCACTGGCTTCAGCGATTCCATTGACTGTCAAACCATCACTCGTGACTTCAAACTTTGCTTGATCAGGTGCAATCGTATCTTTACCTATCTCAATTGAATGCTTATCGGATTTGTTACCTGAAGCATCTACTGATTCAACCGTACCCACTTGCCCTGAAGTCAATGCTGGTGAGATAGGTATATTAAACGTACCATCAGCACTCGCTTTCGCAGAACCGATTAAATTACCCACCGCGTCATAAACATTAATCGTCGCATTTGCTTCGGTCTTTCCTGCAACAATATTACCCAGTTCATTTAGCTGTGCTTGAGGTTCATCAGGTGCAATCGTATCTTTCGTACCTGTTACATTAGTACTTGATGAATTTCCTGCTTTATCTTTAGAAACTACTGAATAAACATTGTTGTTTAACAGTGCCTCAGGCAATTCGACTGAGTAATTACCATCTTTATCTACAGTCGTCGTTGCAACCACTTTTTTATCTTTATCAATAACAGTAATTGTCGTTCCTGCTTCACCTGT
This sequence comes from Acinetobacter sp. WCHAc060025, assembly GCF_004209355.1. Classification (NCBI taxonomy): domain Bacteria; kingdom Pseudomonadati; phylum Pseudomonadota; class Gammaproteobacteria; order Moraxellales; family Moraxellaceae; genus Acinetobacter; species Acinetobacter sp. WCHAc060025. The sequence continues at coordinate 11,759 of NZ_SGSX01000030.1, forward strand.
ACCTCTAATCGTTTTACCATCCTCACTTAAAGTAGCTGTTGGCGCTTTAGGTGCAGTAATATCACTTGAAGTTTTTGTACTACTATCACCATCTATCAAAGCCAAACCTAGACCAACAGCTGCTGCTATCCCTAGTCCCGCTTTCACTGCGCTTGAAGAAAGTAAGTTTGAAAATGAAAAGTCTGTCTCCGATGCACCTGTTGCTGTTGATTGATAAGCTTGGACTTGCTGTACAGCAACAGTATCTGCCCCTTCATACAATAAGGCATCTAACTTTTGTAAACCTGAATAATTCACAAACTTGCCATTGGCATCAAAATTCGCCACGACAAAACTTCCATTTGATTCAGGAAATGTTAAAGAATGTGCTTTAGCCGTATCCACAGTAAAGAAATTTTCTAAGACAATCTGTTCACCATTTTTTAAAGTAATGATTAGGTTATTACCAGATTTAGTTAAACTTTTGACATCTTGCTTAGTTACGCCGACTTGAATAATAGCGGGCTGGTCTAGACTTATTTCCCTTGACTGTGTGTCTTGTAATAATATTTTATTCTCTTTTGCTACAACAACGATTCTTGTCATTATGTCCTCAAACAACCACGATACATTTTCAATAGAATTATACAGAAGACATGTATTTAAACAAATTTACTAGATCAAAAAGATGAAAAATAGAAACATATTTTCATAATTTAAATGCTGAGTATTAAATGGATTAACTCAGAAACTAACTCAATGTAAATCATTCACAAATTGCTTCTTTAAATTTCACATGATCATCCAAAATTTCAAACCAGGCAGCTTTATCGTCAGTAAATGCATGTGATGCAATCTCAGCCTTTAACGGTTCATTAATAATCCCAACTCTTAAACGAATCACATCTGGTAAATCTAAACGGGCACTGAATAATGGCGAACCACAACATTTACAAAATACGCGTTTTTTATTGGCAGTTGCATAATATTCTGAGCATAATTCTTGCCCTTTAACAATTTCCACATTTTTCGTTTCAATCGGTGCAATTGCGACAAAGGCTGAACCTTGGGCTTTTTGGCACTGCTGACAATGACAGACAAATACGTGTGGAATTTCGGTATTAATTTTCAGTTGAATACCACCGCAAAGGCAGGATGCTGTGTACATTTTTATAGTCCTTATTTTTATAAATAGTGAAAAGGATAATTTTCAAAAAGCTGAGGATTGATTTGATTTACTACATTTTCAAAACAAGCAAATTCTAATATTGTACACTCCGTTTCATCCATCCGATGTTCCAGCGCTCTCAACAACCATGCAAATTGCAAAAACTGTGCGAAATTAATTTTCATCGATTCAAATTGTTCACGTGTTTCATATTCTCCCTGATCATGGTCATAAAATAAAACCTCTAATGAATTCCGATCTAAAAACCATGTATCCCCTTGTCCTGTTTCAGCGATCATCCATACTTGTTTAGCGATTTCAGGATAATGTTGTGCAAGATATTTATTTTCATTATATGAACGTTCAAAGCCTAACATCACAATATCAGGTGTAATTTCAGTATCCGCACATTGATTTAAAAATGTCATATAAATCAAATCTTGTGGTACATCCTCAGTCAATTTTATTGTTTGGATGCGTTGTTGTAATTGATTGAGAATTTGATGCACATCATTTTCAAGACTAAACATATATGCCTCACAAAGATTTTTAAGCCAGATATGGATTATTTTTGTTCTATATCACTGTCTCGAACCTGTTTTAAATTGTCTATTTCCGTGTAAATTAACTGTTGTAAATCATCTCTAAATGCAATCAACTCTTCCATCGTTTCAATCTGATCAATGGCTAAACGGGGCATAAATTTAAAATAAAACGGAATTCTTTTCGGGATAATATGCGTTGGAATCGAAGGAATGACTTCTCCCTGACGTAGAAAAGAACCAATTTTTTTATTGGACAATAATTTGTTAAACCATTTTTGTTTGAGTAAAACATTGGCATCAAAACCTAACTCAAAAACTTCATCTCCACCCAAAGCTACAAAGGGTGCAATGTCATAACCAAATTCTTGCGCTAATTTCAGAAAGCCAAAACGCTGTTTCCAAATCAGTTGATAGGCTTCACCTTTGCGTTTAATCACTTCTCGTCCACCGCCAGGAAAAACAAGGATGGAATAGCCTTGTCGCATGGCTTCTTTGGCATATTCTTGGATGCCGTCGACACCACCGACTCGCTTGACCACTTCTTTCCAAATCGGGAGATGAAAATGGATGTGATCCGCCAAACTCACCACTGCAATTTTATGTTCATTGAATAGGTAATCGATCAGAATAGGAGAATCCAACACACCATAAATGGTATGATTACCGACATACATGGCAGGTTTTTGAGGGTCGAGATTTTCAGCACCGAGAAAAGTCGGTCGGAAATAATAGCGTTGTAAAGCACTGATCATTTTTATAATTTTTGAATTGTGCTGAATTTTTAATTCTGTTTTTCTCATGCCCAACCTCTAAATAATTCTAAAAAATTCTTATGTAGACTTTACTCTTATGAATTTAAAGAATAATTCGATACGCGTAATCGTCATTCGCAACTGTTCGAGGCAAGACCAACTGAGCTATATAAAGTTTTTGCGAAATATTGGCAACTAGACAGAAATCGACGAGTTTTGCGAATGACAATGGTTTTGCCTACTTTTCCCGAAAGAAAAGTAGGTCGAACCGAAGGTTAATTCCTACAATTAAACTTTATTGAAAAGACTCCGCAGAGTAAGCAAAAAGTTAGAAAATTAAAGAAATTACTAAATTCAGTTCATATCAATAAGATTTAAACCACATGCTTCTGCACAAGAATCGAACCAACCGAATAACCTGCACCAAATGAACACAGCACACCATATTCACCATCACTCACCTGATCCGCAGTACGATGCAATGCAATAATCACACCCGCAGAAGAAGTATTGGCAAACTCATCCAAAATAATCGGCACAAGATCAGGATCAGCTTCAGCAACTTCTTTACCCACGATCAATTTCAGAATCAATTCATTCATATTGGCATTGGCTTGGTGTAACCAAAAACGCTTCACATTTTCAGGTTGAATGCTATTCTTTTCCAACTGTGTCGAAATGATTTTTGCCACCAAGGGACAAACTTCTTTAAACACTTTACGACCATCTTGACGGAATTGTTTATCGTCACGAGATGTCAATTCTGAACCATTTAAGAAACCGAAGTTGTTACGGATATTGTTTGAAAATTGCGTGAATAAATGCGTATCTACAATTTCAAAACCTGATTTACTGTCTGTCTCTTCAATGATTGACGCTGTCGCCACATCACCAAAAATAAAGTGACAATCACGTGAACGATAGTCTGTATGACCTGATGTAATTTCTACATTCACAAGCAACACACGACGTGCGCCTGTTTTTACCGCACCATACGCTTGCTTTAAGCCAAATGTTGCCGCAGAACACGCCACATTCATGTCATAAGCATAGCCTTGAATACCCAACGCAGTTTGAATTTCAACCGCAACCGCAGGATATGCGCGTTGTAAATTTGAACAAGCCAAAATCACCACATCGATGTCTTCCGCAGTTACACCTGCATTTTCCATCGCTTGTTTAGCAGCGATCACGCCCCATTCAGCTTGAATTGATAATTCTTCATCAGTACGTTCTTCAAGGCGTGGACGTAAACGATTAATATCTAATACACCTGATTTTTCAATCACATAACGGCGTTTTACACCTGAAGCTTTTTCAATAAATTCTGCACTTGAACCACGACGAGCTGCAACTTCACCCGCTTCAATTTTCTCAGCATTTACGCTGTTAAATTGTTCCACATAAGCATTTAAACTTTCGACCAATTCTTCATTGGTAATCACTTCTTCAGGATGATAGAGACCTGTACCTGTAATACGGATGCCCATGTAAAACTCCTTTTCCAAATTTACAAATATTTCAAATTGTTTCTATTCTAACTGATTCCGAGCTTTTCCCAAACTTTTTGCAGACGGGTTGGCGAAATCGGCATCTTGGTTTTCATCGGTTGTGAGAATATCGAAATACGTAATTCTTCAACCATAAAATACAGCTCTTTCAAACGATCATCATTTTTAAACTTAAACAGTTTATCCATCCACGGATCAATCTGTGCAATTGCATCATCATCTCGATTGAGATTATTGGGCAAACGCTCCAAACGCAAGATTAAAGCTTTCAAATAACGTGGATATTCCTGCCATACATCGGAAGATTTGCTATAGACAAAGTCAGATAAATTCATCAAATCCAATTGATCTTCCATGTCATCGATATTCTTGGCAAAGACATTTTGATCGACCATCAGTAACTTTTGGCGAATCTCTTGCCATTGAATATAAATTTCACTGATCAGACGCAATGCATCCTGACCATGAGACAGGAATTTTTGCTTGACGTCGATGACTAATTTGTCAAATTCTTCAGCATTAATCGGCAAATCTGTAATCGACATTTGCAAGGTGGCATAGACCAACATCTGTTCCAATTTTGCCTTATCACCGAGTGGTGAATACGCCAAAGCCAAAGGTTTGGAAATTTGCTTTTTCAACTGACGAATCAAATCACCAAGTTGCATGTGAATCAAACGAATCACACCTTCACGATGCTGTTTAATGGCTTCATTTTGATCATTAAAAGTCTGAATCACAATACCTGATTCATCTTTGGCATCGAGCTTAGCAAAGTCCTTGGTGACAACAAGTGCTTGGTATTGTTTAACCACCACGCCTGTGACTTTTTGTGAAGCTTCAAAAACGAACTTATCAGGGAATGTTTTAAATTCGCCTTTCAATTGCTTCACAGGGCTATGCGTTTCAGTACGACAACGGGCTTTCAATTCGATTAAATCACGCCCTTTTTCAATCAACTTGCCTTTTTCATCAATCACTTTGATCAATGGAATCAAATATTCTTCAATGCGTTCAAAAGAGAAATCTTTGGCAGAAATTTGTTCACCACGCAACTGAAATGCAAGGAAATCGAAAATGTGCGCATTTAAATGTTGTGCATCAACCGCTTTCATCAACTTTTTAGCAGTATCAGGAATCGGTACCAAATTTCGACGCTTATCTTTTGGCAAAGCTTTGAGTAAAGCTTCGATCAAATCTGAACGCCAACCCGGAATCCCCCACGACCAAATATTTTCATCCACTTGTGGCAAAGCTTGCACAGGAATTTTAACCGTTGCACCATCTTCATCATGACTTGGATCAAAACGATAACTTGCTGCCAAACGCAATTGACCATTATGCAAATAATCAGGAAATTGCTGTGTAGTCGGACGATCACTCATCCACAAATCATCATCATTTACGAACAAATAACGTGGATTTTTCGGCTCTACGGTTGCACGCCAATCTTCAAAACTACGTCGACTTGCGATTTCCGCAGGCACTTTCGATGCATAGAATTGGTAAATGGTTTCTTCATCCACCACCAAATCACGACGACGTAATTTATCCTCAACGCGTTCAACTTCTTCGAGTTTTAACAAGTTATGCTTTAAAAATGGCGGCGTTGTTCCCAAGTTGCCTGTGGTCAGTGCATCACGTAAGAAAATTTCATGTGCAGCGGGTTGATCGACCTTTTCATAATTGGTCGCACGTTTCGGCTCAATAATTAAACCAAATAATGAAATCTGATCATAGGCATTGACCACACCCGGCTTTTTCGCCCAATGCGGTTCAAAATAATGATGTTTTAATAAATTTGGAGCGGCTAATAAAATCCATTCAGGTTCAATTTTCGCCAAAGTTCGCAAATACACTTGCGAAGTTTCCACCATTTCAAATGCCATCACCCACGGCGTATTGGTTTTATGCAAAGTCGATGCAGGGAAAATTCGGGCTTTTTGCTGACGCACTGCCATAAATACATTGCGTTCATCGGTTTTATTGGCAATAAAAGACAATAAACCTGTCAATAAAGCACGATGCAGATTTTCATAATTGGCTTTCTTTTCATTGAAAGATAGCTTTAAACCTTGTGCTAAATCAAGCAATTGCTCATGGGTCTTCTTCCATTCACGTAGACGTAACCAACTTAAGAAATGCTGTTTTGCAAATGCACGGCGTTTATTTTCACTTAAATTTTCACGGTTCTCAGTCAGTGTATTCCACAGTTTGATATAGAACAAAAAGTCTGAATCCGCTTCTTTAAACAATGCATGCTTTTGATCGGCTTGCATTTGCTTATCTGCAGGACGTTCACGCGGATCTTGTACCGCAAGTGCTGCAACAATAATCAGAACTTCATTCAACACACCAAAATGCGCACCGCCTAAAATCATCCGAGCAAGGCGTGGGTCAATCGGCATTTTCGCCATTTGTAGACCAATTTTAGTTAACTCATCTTTTTGCTCGTTATATGCCCCCAACTCAATCAGCAATTTACGACCATCATTCACCAAACGATGATCAGGAGGCTCGATAAAATCAAAAGATTCAACAGCACCTAAACCTAAACTTTGCATTTGCAGAATCACTGACGCCAAGTTAGTCCGTTTAATTTCAGGTTCAGTAAATTCAGGACGACTTTGGAAATCTTCCTCAGAATACAAACGGATACACACACCTGGTGCAATACGACCACAACGTCCTTTACGCTGATTGGCTGCTGCTTGCGATACCGCTTCAATCGGTAAACGCTGTACACGAGAACGATAGTTATAACGTGAAATACGTGCAAAACCGCTATCAATCACATAACGAATATTCGGTACAGTTAACGCTGTTTCCGCTACGTTAGTGGCAATAATAATGCGTCGTCCACCACCTGATGGATTAAAGATTTTCTGCTGTTCAGCAAGTGCTAAACGTGCATACAGTGGTAAAACTTGAGTATGCTTTGGACCAAATTTATGTAAAGTTTCCTGTAATTCTCGAATTTCTTGTTCGGTGCTTGCGAAAATCAAAATATCCGCATGTTCAGGATGACCTTTACTTTCAGCATCGTGGAAACACTCTTCCACTGCCGATACCACTGCTCGAGGTAAATTCTCTTCAAAATCATCAAAATCGTCATCATCACTCCCCCCAATCGTCAATTCTGAAATTGGACGATAGACCACTTCTACAGGAAAGCTACGCCCTTCCACTTCAAAAATCGGTGCATTATTAAAGTATTGACTGAAACGATTTACATCCAAAGTTGCAGACGTAATGATAATTTTTAAATCAGGACGCTTTTTGACGATTTGTTTTAAATAGCCCATGATGAAGTCGATATTCAGTGAACGTTCATGCGCTTCATCTATAATAATAGTGTCATATTTATTTAAATAACGATCATTGGATAGCTCTGCAAGCAGAATACCATCCGTCATTAAACGGACGATTGAATCATTTGAACCTTGCTCATTAAAACGAACTTTAAAGGAAATGGATTCCCCGAGCTTTTGTCCCACTTCTTCTGCAATACGTTGCGATACGCTACGAGCCGCTAAACGACGCGGTTGGGTATGACCAATCATGCCCGTTAAGCCACGCCCTGCAAGCATCGCAATTTGAGGAAGCTGTGTGGTTTTACCCGAACCTGTTTCCCCTGCCACAATAATAATTTGATTGTTTTGAATCGCTTCAATCAATTTATCTGCATATTGAGTTACAGGCAGGTCTTGATTCAGTTTAATGGTGGGTAAACTTGCAAAACGCTTTTTGACCTGATGATTGGATTTTTCGAATAATTCTTGAAATTTTTCAGGATTCGCCTCTTTGCCTTTTTTCAGCCGACTTAAACGATGACGATCCCGAACCATGACCAATTGATCGACATTGAACTGATTTGGCACAGATAGATTTTCCTAAAGATAAATTTTGAACGAAACATTTTACGCTGTAAGCGTTTTGAATAAAAGATGAATCCATTCGCTTTCAGGTTTTATCGAGTTTTAACAAGTAAATTGCCACAGCACCCCAATACAAATAAAAGATTAGAACAGTGCTAAGTAATACACGATGACCACAGAGAAAAATACTTTCATAAATAACTTGATAAAAAGGTGCAGCAGAAAACATACTCATCGGAATCGCCATACACATCAACATGACCATATTTACTGCGAAAAACCAAAATTTAGTTTTGCTGAAACTTAAAAGAATGGCAAAAAATAATCCAATGATCCCTGCAAAAACAAATAATACACGTTCATCAGATGCGGAACTTATCGTATTTAAATAAGTAATACCTTCTACCCCATAACCTGTCACACAAAAAGCATCATCATAAATAAATACTACAAATGTACTCAATGAAGCAATTACGAGAATTGCAATAGCGAGGAATTGATATTTTTTTGCTTTCACCATTCTATTTCCAATATGAGGAAAAATTGAGATACATCAAATTTAAAATGATAAAAATCAAAATAATTTGACTGAAAAACATGAAAATCATTTACTTATCATGGTTTATTTTAAAGATATTTTTAATGTTCAAATTCATAAAAAATAAACACCAAACTTAAAATAAGAAATAATGATTCTCCTATCACCCAAGCCAACAGCCAATAATTTTGACAATAGACAATGCTGTCATACACCAAGCCCAATACTGAAGGCGAATCAATCATGGTACTCAAGAAAATTGTTTGCAGAAGAACTAACACAACAAAAAATAACGAATACCAACCTCGATGATAAGACAACAGTAACGGTATAAAGAAAATCAATGCTGTCATGGCACTCATACCAAATATACTTGGATCTTTGCTTATACCGCCATTTAACTGATCAAGTGACCAGACTGTATTTTGCCCTACATATTCATACAGAAAAAATGAACCGTTCCCTCCAATTACACATACGGAAGCAATCAAAAGAAAAATAACAGCTAGAACTCTCAAAATTTGACTTGTGACCATAGACACATTTGTAGCAAAAAAGCCTATCTTAGCTGAATAAAATTTAAGCTTTGAAATATTTTTTATAACTTTTTTGAAAATTTACCCTTGAAAATAAGCCCATCTGACTGCATGTTGTTTTAGCAGTAAAAGTGATTGTTTTGTCATTCAGCGATCATGTTTTTAATGTTTTAATGACATGGAAATGATGCTGCATGAACAAAACGATTCATTGAAGAAATAGTGTTAAAATTTGACTGATTCGGATTTTCCGATATTAACCATGAAAAAATACTATTTCCCCAATAAGTAAAAATGCACTATTCTACTTTCAAATTAAAGACTAACCTCAATCATGGAGATAATGATGAGCTTGATTAATACTGAAGTTAAACCATTTAAAGCACAAGCTTTCCAAAACGGTCAATTCATCGAAGTTACTGAAGCTGATCTTAAAGGCAAATGGTCTGTAGTTTTCTTCTATCCTGCTGACTTCACTTTTGTTTGCCCAACTGAGCTTGGCGACCTTGCTGACAACTATGCTGAATTCCAAAAATTAGGCGTTGAAATCTACTCAGTTTCTACTGACACTCATTTCACTCACAAAGCTTGGCACGATTCTTCAGAAGAAATCAAAAAAATCCAATACGTAATGGTTGGCGATCCAACTTGGACTCTTGCTAAAAACTTTGAAGTATTAATCGAATCTGCTGGTCTTGCTGACCGTGGTACTTTCGTAATCGATCCAGAAGGTAAAATCCAAATCATCGAAATCAATGCTGGTGGTATTGGCCGTGATGCTTCTGAACTTCTTCGTAAAGTTAAAGCAGCTCAATACGTTCACGCTCACCCAGGTGAAGTATGTCCTGCTAAATGGAAAGAAGGCGAAGCGACTCTTGCTCCTTCTATCGACTTAGTTGGTAAAATCTAATTTATAATTAGATCATACTGATTGAAAAACCACGCTTTTTAGCGTGGTTTTTTATTGGATGATTTCAAATATACTCACTCAGACCAAATTGCCAGCTCATATCCATCCAAATCCTGAAAATGAAAACGGCGGCCACCAGGAAAACTAAAAATTTCTTGCACAATCTTTGCTCCTGCATCTTTTACACGCTGTAAACTGCCTTCGAGATCATGACTGTACAAAATGATCAGTACCCCTCCACTACTTTTTACATTGTCAGATTGAGCAAAACCACCTTTTAAAGCCCCAGAATTAAACTCACAATACGCCGATCCAAAGTCAATAAAAGTCCAACCTAAGTGCTGATAAAAAGCTTTTGATTTCTGAATATCTTTAACATTAAACTCAATATAATTGATTGCATTTTTTTGATCACTCAGTGTTTGATCCATTTTTTCCAAACCTTTTTTTCACAATAAAAATTATTAAA
>NZ_SGSX01000031.1:0-17702 GCF_004209355.1 Acinetobacter sp. WCHAc060025
CACTGCTTCATGAAGTGTTGTATCTTTTGCTAAGCGCTTAAAATCAATAATGGATACCCCATTAATTGTTGCATGGATAGTAAAACGATGAGCCATATAGAATTCCTTGTGATTTTCTTTAATTTTGATTTATCTAATTCATCTCGATTTTTTAATATACAGGGCTAAAACTATTTTTTATTGACATTTTGCGACACTATTTATGACATTTTAAATTGGAACGATTTAGAGTGCTGTATGACGCAAAATTATTTTGTGCGATTTAAAACTTTATATTGCATCAAAACTCTTATTAGAACCATTTATGAATTAATAAAGGTCAGAATATTTTTAGAAAATGATCAATTAAAATATGCAAAATGCTCTTTTATAAAATTTTGTAATGAAATTGACCTGATTGATCTTTTATTTCTAATCTAATCTCATGACGTACTTCTATTTTAAAATACATGCCTGAATAGTAAATTTTAGCCTCCCATTGTCCCCTATCAAAACTAAAAATATCAAATTCAGCACGGTTAGGCAATTGATCTAAGATCGTCATCTTACAAAAATAATGTAGCTCATAAGATGGACAAAACTCATGAAAATGATCAAATAATCCATAAATAATTTGCTCAAACTTACTTTGATTGAAGCCAAGAATATCTAAAATAAATACTTCGTTATTCAAATTTTTATCTCTTTAAAATTTTACTTTTTGAGTTGAATGATTTTATTTTCAAACTTTAAAACAATTTTATCTAAAAAACTTTCAATATTAAACAACATGTCTTTATATTGAATTTGAATATAAAATTCATCAGCTCCATTATCTAGTCCAGAAACAGCCCATGTTGACCCATGAGGAAGTTCTTTTAACCATTCAGCTTTATAAAAATCAGATACAGAATCAAAATAAATATACTGTTCAGGGTTCACCATGATTTTATTTACAACAACTTGAAACTTTTGTTTTTGTATTTGGACAAAATCAATAATCATGGCTCACCTATTAGATATTAAAATTTTAAATCCCTGTCAGAGCATGATTCAATTGTTTCTTTTTCACGTCTGTCCAGTGAATCCATCCATACATCGCCAATCCAACGAATGCGGCATATAGACCCGCCGTTGGATATAAATTCTGTGAAATAAACATGCCGACGTAAATAATATTCACGAAAATCCACAGGACCCATGTCGCAATATGCTTTCGACTGGTCCAATAAGTTGCCAATAAACTAAATGCTGCCAACTGAGAATCAAGCATTGGTAAATTGGCATCTGGAATATTTTCTAAAGCTAAACCAAAAATTACTCCACCAATCGCAGCGAGAATCATTTGAAATATGACTTTGGGTATAGGAAGTGGTTCTATTCGAATCTCATGGTCTTGCTGCTTACCTTTCAACCAATGGTAAAAGCCATAAAAATTTACGACCATAAAGAAAAATTGTAAAATCGACTGCCCGTAAATTTTGAAATCCCAAAAGATATAAACATATAAAATATAAGCTAGAAAATTAAAACCCCAGCACCACATATTGCGCTTAATGGTCAATGTTACCCCAATAAGGCTAATAATCACGGCGAATATTTCTAATGGTGACATGCAGGAAACTTCTTAAAATAGAAGTGGCTATTATGAAAAAAAATGAAATGATTGCAAGTGAAAAACCACGATAAACAGACCGTTTTAAACCAATAAAAAAAGAGTGTATGACTACACTCTTTTTCTACATGTGCTCAATAATATCCCCAAAAATTATCTAGCACACAATTTATTGACATTGATCACATTTTATCCACGTTTACGAGATTTAACACTTGTTTACGTGAATACCAATGAATTTACAGTTAGGAACATCTACTATCTACTTAAGTTATGAACCATCCCCAAAGTTCATAACATTTCTCCTTAACCGAACTGTGAAAGCAGATTCGTTGTTCTACGCAGTGATCACCCCAATCATTGCGTATTTTTTTGTCTTCAGTTCCTTCTGTAAACTCTGTTATTTATAAATAATCGCTGTACAGAATGCAAGCACTACTTTTTAAACAATAGCTTAATGATTAAAAACTATTAAAACCATAAAGTATTGATTTTGATTAAATTCATGAAATATTTAGTTGCATTTTCAAGACAAAACCGATAATCTTTTCTTATTAATTGAATTAATTGATGATAAATTCATTATTTAAGTATTCTTAAGAAAATTATTTATAAAAATTTGCAACGATAACCTGCTGAGCAAAACAATTATGTGGGAAATTTTTACGCATTCATCCAACTTATTTTTTAGTGTAAGCTTATGCTTAATGTTGCTATTGGGGATCGTTGAATGTTTACTCCTCATTATTGGTTCAACGTCTCAAGGTTTCTTAGATCAATTTATCCCAGACCAACTGCTAGAAACACATCCACCAGATGTCGAACTCAATGCTGATCATGGCGTCTTTGTACAATTTTTAGATTGGCTCTATCTTGGGCGTGTTCCAGTTTTAGTTTGGTTGATTATTTTTCTGACCACTTATGCCCTGTTTGGATTTATTGTTCAGGCGATTTTTTATAATTTTACTCAAACCTATTTTCCACTTTGGATCATTGCTCCTGCATGCTTTATTTTATGCATGCCGATCGTGCGAATCTGTGCTGCAATTATTGCCAAAATCATCCCACAAGATGAAACAACAGCCATTCATAGTGATGAATTGATTGGTCGTACAGCACAGGTCATTTTGGGTGAAGCTAAACAGCATTATCCTGCTCAAGCTAAAGTCATCGATCAATTCGGGCAAACACACTACATTCTTGTTGAACCAGAATCAGATGAAACATTTCAACAAGGTCAAAATGTCATTTTGACACAAAGAACAAAAAATGGTTTTCAAGCAACAAACTTCAATTAATTGATTGAACTGTAAATAGAACTAATTCAAATTTTAAACTTTTAAAATAAATGGAGGGTGAATAAAATGTTGAATTCTAATTTATATCAAATACTTATTTTAGCTGGAATTGTACTGGTGGCATTGATTGTCATCGGTGTCATTGTTGCACGCTTATACAAACGTTCAAGTAAAGAAGTTTCTTTTGTCCGCACAGGTTTTGGTGGAGAAAAAGTGATTCTCAACGGTGGTGCAATTGTCCTTCCAGTTTTACATGAAGTAATTCCTGTAAATATGAATACGCTTCGTTTAGAAGTTAAACGTACTGCAGATCAAGCGCTTATTACCAAAGATCGTATGCGTGTTGATGTTGCTGCTGAATTTTATGTTCGTGTAAAACCTACTGCGGAGTCTATTGCCACTGCAGCTCAAACACTCGGGCAAAAAACCATGCAACCGAATGAGTTAAAGTCACTGGTTGAAGGTAAATTCGTAGATTCATTACGTTCTGTTGCTGCTGAAATGGCAATGGAAGAACTACATGAAAAGCGTGTGGATTTTGTGCAAAAAGTTCAACAAGCCGTATCAGAAGAATTATTCAAGAACGGGCTTGAACTTGAAACAGTATCTTTAACCGGTTTGGATCAAACTGATTTTAAGTTCTTTAATCCGCAAAATATTTTCGATGCTGAAGGTCTAACCAAACTGACTGAAACCATTGAAGACCGTCGTAAAAAGCGTAATGGTCTTGAACAAGATGCTGATCTTGCGATTAAAACCAAAAACCTTGAAACTGAACAAGCACGTCTTAAAATTACACGTGAAGAAGAATATTCAAAGATGGAACAAATCCGCGAATTGTCTATTCGTCGTGCAGAGCAACAAGCTGAAATCGCAACGCAAGAATCTGAAAGACAACGTGAAGCGGGTGAAGCGAAAATTATTGCTGATCGCCAAGTTCAATTAAAGAAAATTGCTGCTGATCGTGATATTGAAAATGAAAATATTCTCAAAGCACAAGCGATCCAAAAAGCGCAAGTTGAGCAAAAGAAAACGATTGAGTTAGCAGAACAAGACCGTGCGATTGCGATTGCAGAAAAGTCTCGTGCAGAATCTGAAGCTAAAGCTTTAGCGGATCAAGCACGTGCCCAAGCCGTAAAAGCGGAAGAAGAAGTAACAACTGTCCGTGAAACTCAGCGTGCAGAGCGTTTAAAAGCCGTTGAACTGGTTGCTGCCAAACAGGTTGCTGAAACGGATGCGATTGCCATTACGGTTGCTGCTGAAGCTTCAAAACAAGCAGCTGTCGATGATGCTGAAGCGGTACGTATTGCCGCTCAAGCGGAAGCTGAGAAAGTACGCTTAAAAGCAAAAGGTGAAGCGGACGCAAAAATCTTGCTCGCGGAAGCACAAGAGAAACAATACAAAGTTGACTCTGAAGGTACACGTGCAGTCAATGAAGCAAACAACGTGCTTTCTTCTGAACAGGTTGAAATGCAAATTCGTTTGGCATTATTAAAATACTTGCCTGAGATCATTCGTGAAAGCGTTAAACCAATGGAAAACATTGATGATATTAAGATTTTACAAGTCAATGGTTTAGGTGGAATTACAGGTTCAACAGCTACAACTGAATCAGGTGAGCAAGGTCAAGTTGCCTTATCTGATCAAGTGGTCAATAGTGCGCTACGCTATCGTTCTCAAGCGCCTTTAATTGATAGCTTAATGAATGAGTTAGGGATCAAAGGTGGTGACATCAATGGTTTAACTCAGCCCCTTAAACCAAGTAATGACTAAATATCAAATCATATATCAAATCATGAAATAAAATTTCAAGCCTCTGTAAATCAGGGGCTTTTTAAATAAATCCAATCTCATTTAAAAAATGAGATTTAATGAGCAATACATTATAAAATAGTACTTCAGCTTATTTTAAATCATATTTTACGAAACAGTTTTTTATGCCAATCTTCTTCCACTCAATCAACCTGTGAATGCAATGACTTGGGTTATATTTATTCTCGGTGCAATGATCGCAGGCTTCGTTCAAGGTCTAACAGGCTTTGCCTTTGCATTGATTGCGATGTCTTTCTGGATTTGGGTACTTCCCCCTCAACTTGCCGCACCTTTGGTCGTATTTGCTTCACTGTGGAGCCATATCATTTCACTGAGCAAGGAACAAAAACTACAACTTCCCTTTTCTCTTGCGCTTCCATATATCATAGCTGGATTGATTGGTGTCCCACTCGGCACCTATCTGCTTAATTTGATCGATGGGCATACGTTTAAAATTATCCTCGGGCTTTTCCTTGTCATTTGGTGCCCCATTATGTTCTTTGCACCTGAATTTCCGCGTATTCAAAAACTTGGGAAAGTCGCGGACAGTGGAATTGGATTTATAGGCGGGATTCTTGGTGGATTAGGTGGTTTTTGTGGTGCAGCACCTTCGGCTTGGCTCATGCTCAAAAATTTACCCAAAACGCAACAACGCTATATATTAAGGCATTTCAATTTCGCGATTCAGCTTTTCACAATTTTGATTTATCTTTGGCATGGCAATATTGAGACAACACATTTGCCCTACTTCGGACTCATTATTCTTACAGTCAGTGTCCCTGCTCTGATTGGTGCCCAACTATTTTATAAAATTTCAGAAAAGCAATTTAAATATCTAGTGCTCAGTTTACTTTTCGCATCAGGTTGTTTTTTATTATTCACATCTTTACTGCAATAGACTTGATAAAAATGTTCATTTTGAATGTCTATTTATTCATCATTTAAATCGAAAAAAGAACTATCTCAGCAGATATACTCTATTTTTCATGCGTAATTAATCCTACAATTTCATTACTCATTTTTACTTTATCTATGTGATGAAAACCTCATTTTTGTTAAGCATCATTATTGTCTTAACAGGATGTTCCCTTGGCACATCTCGTGAAATTAAAACAGCCGAAAAACTCCTCAATCAATTTCAATGCAATAATATTGAAACCAATGAGTTAGCCCATAGCGCGATCAATATTTACCATGAGCATGCTCTTTCTACCAGTAAGCAAAAAGCGGTTCAATATGTTGAAAGTTATAAATTGGGACAAGCATTATTTAAAATTCCTTTAGATGAAGTTGTCCAACAACAATATGAAATTTATACAACAGCATGTGAGTCTTTAGGTGGTGTACAAAGCCCGACTGTTAAAACGAATGAACCATGAAAAGCCCTTTCGAGATGAATGAAAAGGCTTTGCTTGAAATTATGCTAGTTTGACTGCCGATTAAGAATGAGTAAAACGAGTATCCACGCTGAAAAGCTCAGGATATTTCGGATTAATTTGTCCATAAAATTCCATAATTTCAGCCATATCTTTTTGATAATCACCTGTAGGATAGATAATTTTCCCGATACCTGTTTTTTTCTTTTCATAGTCCATATAAGCGAGTGCGATCGGCACGCCCGCATTGATCGCAACATGATAAAAACCCGTTTTCCACTTTTCTTGTTTTGAACGTGTGCCTTCTGGAGTCACTAACATCACCAATTTTGGATGTGTCTTAAATAAGTCCGTCATCAACTGCACCATGCTTGGGCGTTCTTCACCTTCCGCTTTAGGACGACGGTCAATTCCAATCCCGCCCATCGCACGGACAAAAGGTCCAAATGGAAACTTCATATAGCTATCTTTAATGGTAATACGAACATTCACGCCCAAGGCTTTTAGTGCCAATCGGGCATAGAGTGCATCCCAATTACTGGTGTGTGGTGCTGCAATCATGACACATTGGTCAATATTTAAATCCCAATGGTTGTCGATTTGCCACCCCATTAACTCCAAACTTTGTTCAGCGAATTTCTCGAACACCTAGCACACCAGTCTATTAAAATTTGCGTGGATTGTAGCAATCCTAAGCATAGATAAAAACGCGAATTGGATAAATAACAACCAATTAATATATAAATGTATAAATTATTATTTGACTCAAACTTGTCGTTATCTTTCGAGTATTTAATAAACTTTGCGGTTAAATCGCATATATTAATTATCTCAAGCATTAATATATGCAATCCATAACATTTCACGACTGAGATTATCATTTTATTGCAAGTATTCGCTTAAAAATAGAATGAACAATACTCAAAGCACCTCTACAATTGTTGAAAATTCAAAAACCCATCACATGTGAAACCTTTTTCATTACATGAATTGTCTATTTATTGCATCGAAAAAAATATATGCTGAACTGCAAATGAATGAATCCAGTTAATCCAAATCTTCATCAACCAATGAAAACCAATTTATGGGTATTATCATGAAAAAAATTCTTTTGATTGTTCCAGTTTTCGGTTTGATATTAACAGCATGTTCCAAACCTACACATGATGCGTCACAAGACATCCAAGCAACGCCCCAGACTCAAATTGCCCAATCACATGACGCTGCAACGCCAACAATAGACTCAGAACATAACGCTCAAAATAGTTTGGACTGGGCTGGTGAATACACAGGTTTATTGCCCTGTGCAGATTGTTCTGGAATTAAAACCATATTGACACTTAAACCTGACCATCGTTATGAACTTAGTGAAGAATATGAAGGGAAAGGCGATGGTCAACAATTTAAGAGCCAAGGCACTTTTAGTTTTGATTCGTCAGGTCTACTCATCACTTTAGATAAAAATGCAGAGGGTCGAAAATATTTTGTCGGTGAAAATTTCCTTGAGTCACGTGATATTGAAACAGGTGAAAAAATTGAAAGCCCAATTGCGGAACATTATAAGTTAACGAAGAAACTACAGTAATTTATGAGCCAATAAAAAACCTGCATCATGCAGGTTTTTTATGTCGAGGGGTGGAAAGTATGACGATGACTGAATTTAATTAACCTGAGTTCGATGTGCCTTTTCACCAACATTCGGTACGCAGAATCGTCCTTCGCAGTTGTTTGAGGCAAGACTAAATCTACAGGTTAATGTTTTTGCGATTATTTTGATAAATTTCTGTATTTGACGAGTTCTGCGAAGGACAATGGTTTTGGTTACTTTTGCCTTATCAAAAGTAACTCCAACCGAAGGTTAATCTTTATATTTGAACAAAACCAATAAGACTCCGTCACAATGAACATCACAACTTGCCTTATTCTATTTAATTTATAAAATAACTTATCGAACTCACGCTAATTAATATAAAAATGCCTCATTAAAGAGGCATTTAAAATAATTAAAACAACTACGACAACTTAAACGAGAATATCTCGCTTACCATTCGCACCTTGCTCACTCACAATACCCTGCTCTTGCATCTGATCAACAATACGTGCAGCACGGTTATAACCTAAGCTAAATTTACGCTGTAAAGAAGAAACTGAGACTTTACGAGTTTCGAGTACAAAAGAAACGCATTGGTCATATAAAGCATCACGATTTGGATCACCATCCCCATCTTCAAAGCCACGACTTGTCGGTTCTTCATCATAAGGTGTCAAAATCTCATCGACATAGTCTGGGTCACCACGCTCACGCCATGCATCACAAATACGGTTGACTTCATCATCTGAAATAAATGCGCCATGCACACGCTCTGGATCAATTTTACCAGGCCCGAGGAATAACATATCACCATGACCCAATAGATCTTCTGCACCGCCCCCATCGAGAATAGTACGTGAGTCAATTTTACTGTTTACACGTAATGCCACACGTGTTGGGATATTGGCTTTGATCAAACCTGTAATAACATCGACTGATGGACGTTGTGTTGCAAGCAATAAATGAATCCCTGCCGCACGAGACTTTTGTGCTAAACGGGTAATCATTTCTTCTGCTTTTTTACCGACTTGCATGATCATATCTGCAAATTCATCTGCAACAATCACAATAGAAGGTAAAGGCTGTAAACGTGGTGCACGTTCTTGGGTTGCAGAATCTCCAGGCTTCCACGTCGGATCAATCAGATCTTCACCATTGGCAATGGCTTCTTCAACTTTGCGGTTATAGTCTGCTAATTTACGAATTTTCAAGAAAGACATCAGTTTATAACGACGTTCCATTTCATTAACACACCAGTTTAAAGCACTGACTGCATCTTTCATGTCAGTCACCACTGGAGTTAATAAATGAGGAATATCATTATAGTTCGCCAATTCTAATTGCTTTGGATCGATCAGAATCAAACGCAATTGCTCAGGAGTATATTTGAGTAACATCGATAAAATCATCGAGTTTACAGCAACCGATTTACCTGAACCTGTTGTACCCGCAACCAACATATGTGGCGTTTTACCCATTTCAGTAATCACAGGATTACCTGAAATATCTTTACCCATTGCCATGGACAGTAAAGCATTAGGATCTTTAAACGCAGGTGTTTCCAAAAGTTCAATCAAACGTACCATTTCACGGCTACTGTTTGGAACTTCAATCCCAATGTATGGTTTACCTGGAATAACCTCAACCACACGTACAGAAGCCATCGACATAGAACGTGCTAAGTCACGTGAAATATTGGTCACTTTCGATGCTTTTACCCCTGGCGCTAAGTCCAACTCAAAACGAGTCACGACTGGACCAGGCTGTGCTTCAATCACTTTGGCTTTGACATTAAATTCTTGTAGCTTAATTTCCAAAAGCTCAGATAATCGTGAGAGTTGTTCTGCTGTGAAATTTACCTTTTTATTTGGGTCAACTTTATCCAGTAATTCAAAGCCTGGCAGTGTTGGTAAATCACGACGTTTATTTGCCACTTGCATTGCACGTGACATTGGACGACCGAAAGCATCAGTTAATGGCGCATCTAGATCAAAATCATCTTCCAAATCACTGTCAATGAGTAAATCTTCATCTTGAGGCTTACCCGCTGTTTCTTGCCAAGCATCTCTAAAAGCATCTTTATCTGATGAAATTAAAGATTTTTCTTCCTCACTGACTAAAGATGAAGCATTTAAATTGGTTTGAATATTAGCACGTGTAAATGGTGTTGATTGCGCATAGCTACTGGTTGTGCGTGCTTCTACAGTCGGTGTTATCGAATCATGTGAATGTTGAAGTTGAGACTCATCATGATTTTTAAATTCAGCGTCTTTAAATTCAATATCTTTAAACTCAGCTGTTTTAAAGTCATTCTCGCCGAAGTTTTGCTTTTCAAAATCATTTCCATGAAATTCAGCATTGGATAATGATGCTAACTCATCTAACTCATTTGCCAAACTCTGCGTTACAGCGCCTGTAGCAATCGCTGATGTTGCACTATGAATTGACGCAGGCTGTGCAACATTTGCATTAAATGGTGTATGAACATCTGTTGCAGTTTGTCCATTCGGAACAACAGATAACAACTCATCAAAGACTTGATCATCATCCCAGTCTAAAGCTGATTTTTCCTGAGTTTGCTGATTTAAACCATGTTGATGCGTATGTAATAAACCATCTTTATTTTGAGCAGTATGATCTTCTGAAGCACGTAATAATGCATCAATATCACGATTATGGTCTTGTTCTGGATTGAGTGCTTTCCACACTTCACCAGAAGCTACTGTACGTTGACTGTCTTGTTCTAAGCGATGCGCTTTTTCTAAAGTACGTTCAAGCTCTACATCATCAATATCATCGGGGTCATATTGAGCGTTTTGCTCTTTTGCAACCATATCATCAAACAAACGCTCTGCTGTCTGTGAATGCTTATCATTTTTTACAACCAAATGTTCTTTGACAATCTCTGGCTCATCTACTTCTGTAAATTCAGCTTGAGGTGTCACCTGCTCTGCTTGAGCTTTATGTTTTGGATCTAGCTTTTTATTTGGTGTCTTTGTCGGTGCAGTCAAATCATAGGCTGATTCACTTTCAGGAACATTTTTATAGAATAAATCTTGTAAATAAGCAGGCGTTGCTTTCAATGTCGCCCACGTTTTATTCCACTGGATACCAAACGCTAAAGTAAAGAGTACGATTAATAGGAGTAAGGTAAATGCAACTGCACCATAGATGGTAACAAGTTGAGAGAGGCTTTCACCCAATTCATAACCAATAATACCACCTGACGCATTGGTCAAAGTATCTGCAGGCACATTCCAAATTAAATAGAATAAACATGCTGTTGCCAACAAGATAAAAAATTGCGCCGCATAGCGAAACGGACGGCTAACAAAACTTCTTGGCCACCATACTTGTACAGCTTCAATAAAGAGGAATACAGGGATCAGTAAACTCGCCCAGCCTAAAAAACCAAACAATAAATCTGCAATCCAAGCGCCTGCAACACCGCTGGCATTTGAAACCTGCTGCGTATCACTCGAAATATGCATCCACCCTGGATCAAATGGCGTATAAGTCACTGTTGCTAGGAACAGATATATCCCAAATGAAATCAAGAATATTGTTGTTAAAAAGCGCTGTGCATAAACGTTTGACACCGCAGTCATATACTATCCTGTAACCAATTATTCAAATTACTCTTTTTTCGAAGCATTTAAACTTTCTTAAGAGTAGAAATCTTTATATTATGCACCTGTTCGTTAAAAAAAGATGCACCATTATTTACGTGTGTTGTAAGCATTGTAGAGAATTTGATGATTTATTTTCATCAAAGTTGTTAATTTTATTCTACACTATTTCTATATAGCGCATTTCGATTTAGATGATCAATATTATCCACATTCAAGCCACACAACTTTGATCAAGTTTCACGTATAATCTGTACAAATTCAATTTCTATATTCTCTATAAAAAGGATGACTCATGAGCGCTCGTCACTCTCGGTTAATTATCTTAGGTTCTGGTCCTGCGGGTTATAGTGCAGCTGTATATGCTGCTCGTGCTAACTTAAAACCTACTCTAATTGCAGGTATGCAATTGGGTGGTCAGCTTACGACAACGACTGATGTCGAAAACTGGCCTGGTGATGCTGAAGGCTTAACAGGTCCTGCATTGATGGAGCGTATGCAAGCGCATGCTGAACGTTTCGGTACAGAAATGCTATATGACCACATCAATGAAGTTGATTTGAATGTTCGTCCATTTGTACTTAAAGGCGACATGGATGAATATACTTGTGATGCTTTGATTATTGCGACGGGTGCAACTGCACAATACCTTGGTTTAGAGTCAGAAGCTGCGTATATGGGTCAAGGCGTCAGCGCATGTGCAACTTGTGATGGTTTCTTCTATAAAAACCAAAAAGTCATGGTTGTTGGTGGTGGTAACACGGCTGTTGAAGAAGCACTCTACCTTTCAAATATTGCATCTCATGTCACGCTTGTTCACCGTCGTGACAAATTACGTTCTGAAAAAATCCTTCAAGATCATATCAATGAAAAAGTCAAAGAAGGTAAAATTTCAATCGTATGGAATCACCAAGTTGAAGAAGTACTGGGCGATAGCAACTCAGGTGTAACATCTGTACGTTTAAAATCAACGCAAGATGACTCAACTCAGGACGTTGAAGTTTCAGGTATGTTCGTTGCGATTGGTCACAAACCAAATACAGCAATGTTCGAAGGTCAGTTAGAACTTCGTAACGGTTATATCCAAGTGCGTAGTGGTACTGCGGGTAATGCAACAGCAACTTCGGTTGCAGGCGTATTTGCTGCGGGTGACGTCGCTGATGATGTTTATCGTCAAGCAATTACGTCAGCAGGTTCAGGCTGTATGGCTGCACTTGATGCTGATCGTTACTTAGATGGTTTAGAATAATTTTAAAGTATTTTTTGTAAAAAAATGAACCGCCTATATGGCGGTTTTTTTATTTATCCCTTATAACTTTCATCCATCAATGAAGGTTTTATTATTCATACATTTAGACATTAGAAAAATATTACTTCTAATAAACTTGATAAAGGATAATCAATGACAACTGCTTGGACAGATGGCTATCAAACTGAAGTAAATTACACCTACGGTTATTACAAAGACTTAAGCCCCAATTATCAAAAATTTTGTTTACTTTTAAATGGTGTTGATTGTACAAGTTCAAACCAAGAGCATCACCATTGTGAACTTGGCTTTGGACAAGGTGTCAGCTTAAATATCCATGCTGTATCCAACATGGCTACGACTTTCTACGGCACAGATTTCAATCCTGCACATGCAGGTCATGCCAATAATTTAGCCGATCAATGTCACGTTCCTCATCATTTTTATGATGCGAGCTTTGAAGAGCTGTTAGATAAAGACTTACCAATGTTTGACTCGATTAGTCTTCATGGTATTTGGAGTTGGATTAGTTATGAAAATCAACATATTATTTTAAAATTTATTCGTAAGTTTTTAAAACCAAATGGAATTGTGTATATCAGTTATAACTGCGTCACAGGTTGGGCTGCCAATATGCCAATTCGTGAGCTATTCCATAGCCATTTTAAATTTAATAGTACCAGTACCAACCCTCTACAGAAAGTTAAAGACTCATTGGATTTTAGTGAAGCCTTGTTGCAACAGAACCCCAATTTCACAAAACGTAATCCAAATGCGCTACAAAAAGTTCAAGATCTAAAAAAACAGAATCCCAACTACTTAATTCATGAATATCTCAATCAAGATTGGCAATGTTTTTCATTTCAACAAGTTGTCCGCATAATGGAGGAGATAAAGTTAACATATGCAGGTTCTACAGATTTAAATACTCATTTAAATAATATTAACTTTACGGAAGAACATCAGAATTTTTTAAATAAAATAGAACACCCTATTTTTAAAGAACAATGCCGTGATTATTTTGCCAATACCCAATTTAGAAAAGATTTATTTATTCGTGGTAAAAATAACTTAACACCATTGCAGACCAAACAACGCCTAAGAAATATGGGCTTCATGCTATTGACCGCTCCTGAAAAGCTACCTAAAACCATACAAGGCTACTTAGGTGAGTTTAACTTACGTCAAGATATCTATGGGGCTATTGGCACCTATTTTAAAAAGCAACATTACAAGCCACAGACGATTGCAGAACTAGAACAAGCCATTCCTGAATTGAATTATGCTCAAATTTTAAATGCTCTTACGATTCTCTGTCATTTAAATCTCGTGCAACCCTGCTTAGGGACTGAACCTTCAGCTGATGTACTACGCTACTCACATGAATTCAATCAATATTTACTTGAGCAGGCGAGTTATCATCAAAACTATCAAGTCCTAGCTTCACCGATTACCGGAATTGGGATCCTCGCTGATCAATTCTCACAATTATATTATCGTGCCTATTTTAAAGAAGGACTGAAAACGGCTGAACAATTGGCTGAATATATCCAAAATGTACTGACTGAGCTTGGATGGCTGGTTCTCGATAAAGATGGTCAGAGTGTTTCTGATCGTGATCAAAGTCTAAAAATTTTGAAAGAAAAAGCACAAGATTTTATTGATAGTGATAAATTTGAAATTGCTAAACAATTGAAACTTTTTGCATAACATCTCATTTAACACTTTTGAACAAGATCAGCTAAGATAAAGCTGATCTTTTTTTTTGATGAATCCAAGTGAAACAACTTCCACCTTCACAATTTATTTTTCCCAACCCTATTGAGTCTGATCCAGAAGGACAAGGATTTATTTGTATCGGTGCAGACCTCACCCCTTCTACCCTCTATGAAGCTTATACACATGGACTGTTTCCATGGTTTTCGGAAGATGAGCCGATTTGCTGGTGGAGCCCTGAGCCACGCTGTATTATTGTTCCAAATGATTACCATCCGAGTAAATCATTAATTCGTAATATGAAAAAATTTGATTATAAAATTACGATTAACCAAGCTTTTGAACAAGTCATTCGTTCATGCTCTCTACCTCGTAGCTATGCAGATGAAACATGGATTTCAGAAGACATTATCCAAGGTTACTGTCAAATGTTTGAAGCAGGTTATGGTTATAGTGTAGAAGTTTGGGATCAAGAACAAATCGTAGGTGGATTATACGGTGTCACTATTGGTCATGGTTGCTTTGGTGAGTCGATGTTCAGCACCCAAACTGATGTTTCCAAAATGGCTTTTTATACACTCATGTTGATTGGACGTGAAAATCACTTACCGTGGATCGACTGCCAACTTGAAAATGATCACTTAATCAGCTTAGGGGCTTGCACACTTTCTCGCCAAGCGTATATTAAATCGTTACAAGATGTAATAAAACAGCCTGCTATAGATTGGAAAAGTTATCAAGAGCGTGTATTTTCAAGTAAAACAATAGCGAACTTATCGCGCTTAACGGAATGACAATAATGGAGGGACGTGATTTATGAATTCTTATCATCCTAAGTCCCTGTTAAATGACTTACAGTACTATATTACTCCACCACATGATTGCAGCTACTTAGAAAATAAATCTGCACGTATGGTATTTCTAGATCCTGTCCATCGTATCGATGTGGTGACACTATCTGAGCTTTCGCGTGTTGGATTTAGACGCAGTGGGGATTTTGTTTACCGTCCAGAATGCCACCTTTGCCGTCAATGCTTATCTTGCCGCGTGCCTGTTTCAGAATTTAAAATGAACAGTTCACAGAAAAAAGCATGGAAGCGTAATCAAGATTTAACCGTAAAAATCATTCCGACTCAGCAAGCCACGCAAGTTCATTACCAACTCTATGAACGCTATATTATTGAAAGACATGCAGATGGCGACATGTTCCCACCAAGCTATGATCAATTCGAAAAGTTTTTGATTCATAGTTGTACTGATAGTTTTTTCCTAGAGCTTTGGAAAGATGATCGCTTAATCAGCGTTTCAACCTGTGACCAATTGGATGATGGTGTTTCCGCGGTTTACACTTTTTTTGATCCCGATGAAAGCAAACGCTCTTTGGGTGTTTTCGCGATTCTCAAACAAATTGAATATGTAAACTCGCTCAATTTAGATTATGTTTACTTAGGCTATTGGGTTCCACATGCCGGTAAAATGAATTACAAATCCCAATATGCCCCTTTTGAATTATTATTGGATGGTCAATGGCGACGGATCAACCGTCACTTAGAAGCCAAAGAAATTAAAGAATTGGGTGATATGCTTATGACCACATTACCCTCAGAATGGAACGAGCCGATTATCAAATAATCGGCTTTATTTTTTATCAAATTACTATCTACCGATATTTATTTGAATAATTTAGAAAAATCATCACTACATGCTTTAACCATAATAATGGCATGTTCACGACTACCATCTTTATTTGGATAATAATTCTTTCTTAAATCAATTTGATGAAAATCTGACTTTTCATATAAAGCAATAGCTGCCTGATTGGATTCACGGACTTCGAGAAAAATCTGTACTGGATTATTTTTAAGTAAGGCAATTGATTCATCTAAAAGTTGATAACCTAGCCCTTTGCCCTGCTGACTTGGGTGGATCGCCATCAGTAATAAATTTGCTTCGTCCAAAACAGGTTGTAGAATACAAAAACCCACCACCTGATGATTCTGCTCAATCACAGTACTCAAATAACCTGCAATTGATTCTTCAAATTGTTTTTGAGTCCACGGATGACTTTGTACTAGATTTTCAATTTCAGATACAGTTTGTAAGTCTGAAGCTTGCATTAAACGAATCATCTTCGTCCATCAACTCAATATAAAAAGTGAATTATAAGAAAAAAAAACAATATGTCGAATAAAAAAGAGCAACCATTGTTGCCCTTTAATATAAATATCAAACTTGTATATTTATAAACTGAAAATTTATAAACCTAATTTTGCCTTCCAAGTTTCAAGTAGACTTACTGTGTCCAAATCATTCGGATGAAAGTTCGGTCGGAAATAAGCCAGCATTTCTTTGGTCATGCCTGCAATAATGCCTTTCGAAGGACTATAGGCATATTTATAAATTGTACCTAATTCTTTTAAATTTAATTTACCATCCTCTTTCAGTAGGCGAACTACAAAAGATGATTGCGCCATAAAGATCAATACCATCGCAATAACGAGAGCTGTGGTACGTAGACCATAGGCTTTAATGCCTTTACCAAATACAGCTTCATAAACATCATAAGCCACGGCTTTATGTTCATTTTCCTCAACTGCATGCCAGTACCACATATAAGACATGGTTGGATCAGTCATTAATTTTTGAATGTGTTCATTGACTAATAATTGCGATGCAATCGTCGCTGTAAAATGCTCTAAAGCCGTTGTGGCAGTCAAATCAACCATTTCCTGCGTCATACCAAAGGGCTTCACCGCACGTGCAAACCATTTACGTGCACCTTGAATCAAACGCCCAGTTTCACGCTCATATTTATCAACATCATGACCAAAACGTTTTGCAGAAGCATTAAAGTTTTCATGTTCTTTGGTATGCATGGCTTCTTGACCAATAAAAGCACTGATTTCTTTTTGTAGCGCCTCATTGTCTTTAATTGCAGGGTGATAACGTACCGCACGTACCGAATCAATAAATAGCTTCTCACCATCTGGGAATAAAGCAGACAATGCTGTCATAAAATGTGTGATACCCGCAGATTCACTTGCCCAATACTCAGGTACATTGTCGAAATTAAAATCCATACGACGTACTGGAAATGAAGCACCTGCACGGTTTGAAATATTGACTTTTGCATTCATTGCTAAAACTCCTATTTAAGTGAATGAGCACTTAAATTCTTTATGCTTGTTTTTCTCTTTTCTTATATTACAAGTTTATGAATGCTCGATAATTGCAGATGAGGTCATGCAAATATCACTTAAGGACACGTTTGTACTAGATTGTCTGACAATCATGATGAATAAATTTTAGAGAAGACTACAGAACAAAATTCAGTCATAAAAAAAGCGTCCCAAAGGGACGCTTTTTTCACACAATCAGATGATTATGCAGTTACTTTAGCAACTACACCAGCACCAACTGTACGACCACCTTCACGG
>NZ_SGSX01000032.1:0-15963 GCF_004209355.1 Acinetobacter sp. WCHAc060025
AGGCTTTATTATTATAGCTTTAAAATCATACCCCCAGCTTTTCATACAATCTTGGATATATTCAAATTCTAAACGATTATTCATATCTTCTAAGTCATAATCCACACATAAAACTGCTATACGTATACTTTTATAAACGATAACTTCTTTTACACCCGATTGTTTTAATAATGCTTTTTTTGAACTAGTTATAACATCATTTTTGACCAAAATTGTATTATCTTTCTTATAATCACTGCCAGATTCTATAACACCTTGCCCCTTTTTGATTCCAACCAAAATATCACCTTTATCAGGCATTAAGAATGCTGCATTAAACCAAGGTAACATTTGCTCAGTTCTTATCACAGTATTCGCGATCTTTCCTATCTTCATATATGCAGAAATTGGTGCAATAAAATCACTATCAGTTTTTACTTCAAATGGATCTTCCCCATATATTAATAACCCTAACACTCTATCTTTTATTGCTTTATATTGCTCAATTGAAGTTATATCCTGCTTAATACTTAGCATTTTTCCATCAATCGCAGATAATGCAACAAGTGGGTATTCTTGATATGCACAAACATCCTCAGCAACCTTACTGCCAATACTATTTTGTAAGTTTACAATCTCAGTATAGTTTGATTTAGGCATAAAATTATTTATAAAAGATTGTTGACTTAAATTATGTCTCACAAAATTACTATTTTTAATTTTCATTTAGTTACCTGATTTTTATTGAAACCAGTTATCACTTAAGTGACAACTGGCTTCGGAATAATAAAATACAATTATTCTGCATTAATATAGAACTTTTCACCGTCTTTAACTCTTTGTTGCGTAAAGAATACGCCTAAATACGCTCCAGCTCTACGGTTATCACTCGGATCAATTTTTCTTACTGATACTTGATAATTTGGATTCATTGCCCCCTCATCAGTAGCTGCAAAAGGATATTCATCACAATCACAATCTACCTCTGGATCTTCTGGATCACCGCTTGGAGCACATGTTGGGCTATAAGTATTAAATTTAGCAACACATTGTTTTAATGATTCCTTACGATTTTCACTTCGAGCCGTAAAATCTCTTAAGCGCGTTAAAGGTTTTGAATCACTATTTGGCTGAATGCTATCTTGTTCGGAGATGTATTTACCTGGTAAGCCACTAAATTGTGCATCTCGAATATGAAATGCAGACTCATCTACATCAGGGTTTGAAATATTAATTCTTGTAAGTACTGCAGGTGCATTGATAAATACACATCCATTAGAACCAGTTCTAACTACCCCCTTATCACAGCGTAATAATGGTATATTCCCATTTGAAAGTGCCTGAGAGCCTGGACCATCAACTGACTGACCCATTAAATTTAATTTTCCTTCTATCACTAAAGATATTTCTTTTTCATTATCACTATACATATTCAAATCTGTATTGACTATTGCCTCTTGTGATAAACCAGGATTCAATATTACTGGTGAAGTACTTGTAGTTGTACAATCCACTCCTTGTGGAGAAGTTCCACACCCTAAAAATGGTGAAATTTGGGCAAATGGACCTACTGGGTTTGTATAAACACTCCTGAATCTAAACTTAACAGGCCAATTTAATGCATTTGTTGGATTATCTTCTGCATAAGCATATCCAATAATTTTTACCGTATTAACATATGCACCTTGTGCTTGAGCATCATATAAGTCAAACTCATTCTCAAATTTCAGACAAAATGAAGTTCGGCTATTCAAACTATCGATGGGTCCAGTCCCCACTCTTGTTTCACATGCAGGAGAGACATCTGGAGCAGTCTCTGCAGCACTTGCGAATGCATTCGCTGTTATCACAATTGTATTTAAAGTTCCCAAAAAAATTTCAGGCTTTATTTTCTCAGAACTATTCTGTTCTGGAGGATTTGAATCATACGCATGTGTAATATTATTCAACAAAAAGTAAAACAATATTGAAATTAAATATATAATTTTTTTCATTTTTTAACCTATTATGAAAATTTTTATTTGAACTATTTTAAAAAAAATACGAATTTAATCGCATTATTAATATATATTAACAAATGATATTAATTATAATTAACAACAATACAACCTACAAACCTTACTCTTTATTACAATAAACACATAATTTATATCAATACAACCGTTGATGTGTATGTACTACATACCTATAAAAAAACCTAGCCGAAGCTAGGTTTCATCAAATCATTTTAAAATTAGTTCAAACCCAATTTCCCAGCAACATAATCTGCATCTTTATCACCACGACCAGAAAGGTTCACAACGATCTTTATTTCTTTAGACAGTTTCGGTGCTTCACGGATCGCCCAAGCCACCGCGTGCGAGCTTTCTAGCGCAGGGACAATACCTTCAACACGTGACAAAGTCATAAATGCATCTAAACATTCTTGGTCTGTCGCAGTTGAATATTCCACACGACCAAGGTCTTTCAAGAAGCTATGCTGAGGACCTACACCGGGATAATCCAAACCAGATGCAATCGAATGTACAGGTAAAGGTTCACCCTGTTCATCCTCAAGCACATAACACGCCATACCATGAATTTGGCTTGGTTTACCTAAAGTCAAAGTCGCAGAGTGCATGTCTGTATCTAAACCATGTCCCGCAGGCTCTACACCAACCAATTTCACATCAGCATCATTTAAGAAAGCCGTGAATGCACCAACAGCATTAGAACCGCCACCGACACAGGCAACCACATAATCAGGTTGTGCGCCAAAGCGATCTTGAGTTTGGACTTTAATTTCATTACCAATGATTGATTGGAAATCACGTACCATTTTCGGGAACGGATGTGGGCCAACCACAGAACCAATCGCATAGATAAAGTTTTTCGGATCTTTTAAATACTCTTCAAACGCACTATCTACAGCATCTTTTAGCGTTGCAGTACCTTGAGTGACTGAAACCAGTTTTGCACCCAAAATCTTCATTTTCACGACATTTGGATGTTCTTTTTCAATATCCACTTGTCCCATATGAATTTCACATGGAATACCGACCAAAGCACAAGCTGTTGCTAAAGCAACACCATGTTGACCTGCACCTGTTTCAGCAATCACTTTGGTTTTATTCATATACTTGGCAAGTAATGCTTCACCTAAGCAGTGATTGATTTTGTGTGCGCCCGTGTGATTTAAATCTTCACGTTTCAGATAAATTTGCGCACCGCCCAATTGATCAGACAAACGCTTTGCATGGAACAAAGGACTTGGGCGTCCTACATAATGGGCAAATAAATCAGCGAGTTCATTTTGAAATTCAGGTGTTTTACGAATCGCTTCATAAGCCACATTAATTTCATCCATCGCTTCTTTTAGATGTGGAGGAATAAACTGACCGCCGTACTCACCAAAGAAACCGTCTTCATTGGGTAAAGCTATTCCGTTAATTTGATGTTCCATCATATTTCCATTTTTAAATTGGTTGCTGGATAGATCTTCAAGTATTCCAAATCAACGTGATAAATACTTGGTCATGTCTTCAATGCCTTTCAGTGTCATTGGGAACATGTGATCTTCAAAAATTTGTTTGATCGCAGCAACGGTTTGAGTGTAGTGCCAATAATTCTGCTCTTCAGGATTCAGCCACGCAGTTTTTTCAAAATGATTGCGCAAACGACGTAGCCAAACCTCCCCCGCTTCTTCATTATTGTATTCTACAGAACCACCGACTGATCTAAGCTCATAAGGTGCCATACTGGCATCGCCCACGACAATTACACGATAGTCTTTACCATAGGTATTAAATAAATCCCAAGTATTCATACGGCTTGATGAGCGACGGAAATTGTCTTTCCACACATAATCATATAAGCAGTTATGGAAATAGAAATATTCTAAGGTTTTAAACTCGGTTTTGGCTGCGCTGAATAGTTTTTCACATTGGGCAATATGTGCATCCATCGAACCACCAATATCAAATAACATCAAAACTTTGATACGGTTACGACGCTCAGGCACCATTTGCACATCTAAGATGCCCTGCTTTGCTGTTTCATAAATGGTACTGTTAATATCGAGTTCTTCAGCAGCCCCCTGACGAGCAAACTTACGCAAACGACGCAATGCCATTTGCATTTGTCGTGTACCTAAAATCTGTTCATCATCAAGATTTTGGTATTTACGTTGTTCCCACACTTTGACTGCTGAATTTTTACGGCTTGGACCACCTATTCGAACACCTTCAGGATGATCACCAAATGCACCAAAAGGTGAAGTTCCACCTGTACCAACCATGCGGTTGCCACCTTGATGTTTTTTATGCTGTTCACGTAGACGCTCTTCCAGCATTTTCATCAATTCTTCAAGCGAACCTGCTTTCATCAATTCAGCACGTTGCTCAGGTGTTAGATGCTTTTCTAATAATTCGAGATCAAACCAATCTTTCGGTAATTTTTGAACCTTATTGAGCAGATCATCAATATCAAAGGTATGAATACCTTCGAAATAATCTTTCATAGCACGGTCAAATTTGTCAAAGAAGCGCTCATCTTTGACCATCACCGTTTTCACTAACTGATAGAAATCTTCTTGATCGGCAAACACCAAACCTTCACTGACAGCTCGGTTTAAGTCTATCAATTCTCGGGTCGAAACAGGGACACCATATTTTCTGAGGGTATAGAACAATCGCACAAACATATTGCGATCTCCCCATTAACGACGTGACATAAAGGCTAAGCGTTCAAGCAATTGAACATCTTGCTCATTTTTAATCAGTGCACCATATAACGGTGGAATGGCTTTAGATTTATCATGATTACGCAACACATCTTCTGGCATATCATCTGCCATCAATAAGCTTAACCAATCAATCAATTCAGACGTAGATGGTGGTTTCTTTAAACCAGGCACTTGGCGTAACTTAAAGAACACTTGCAAAGCTTCAGAAACCAAAGTGCCTGAAATACTTGGAAAATGAACTGCGATAATTTCACGCATTGTCGCTTCATCTGGAAATTCAATATAATGGAAGAAACAACGACGCAAGAATGCATCTGGTAATTCTTTTTCATTATTTGAGGTAATAATCACGATTGGGCGTTGTGTCGCAGTAATCGTTTCACCTGTTTCATACACAAAGAACGACATTTTATCGAGTTCATGTAATAAGTCGTTTGGAAATTCGATGTCTGCTTTATCAATTTCATCAATTAACAGTACACAACGTTCTTCGCTGGTAAACGCTTCCCACAACTTACCTGGTTTGATGTAGTTCTTAATATCGTAAACACGATCATCACCAAGTTGGCTGTCACGTAAACGTGAAACCGCATCATACTCATACAAGCCTTGCTGTGCTTTGGTTGTAGACTTAATATGCCAAGTAATTAGTTTTAAACCAAGACTTTCAGCAACTTGCTCTGCAAGCAAAGTTTTACCTGTACCAGGCTCCCCTTTGACCAATAATGGCTTTTGCAATGCACGCGCTGCTTTTACAGCCAGTTTCAGACTATCCGTCGCGATATACTGTTCAGTACCTGTAAATTGTTGAGAATCAACAGACATAAATGACCTTTATTTTTTATTTAAAGTGGTGAAGTATTTTTTGCTACTGTGCTTTGTTGGGTAATTTTATTGGCTTTGTAGTTTGACCAAAAGTAACCGATGACCAATCCAATCCCGATGACAAAACTGATCAAAGCAAGATTAGACCAAACCAATGGTGTGTCTTTAGTTAAAATACCAAATAACAATCCGAAAATTGCAGGCGCAATTTCAGAGTTAGGTCCTTCAGAAATTGTTGGGGTTGCAAGAACTGCAAATACAATAATCCATGTAATACCGCCAAGCAGTGTTGGTAGGCGTTTTGCAATACCATACCAACACCATAAAATGATCAGTGTCCCAAGAATATAGACTGTAACTGCAATACTATCTTCTGGGATAGAATCAAATAAACCTAAAAAGTTTACCCATATTCCTGATAACTGCTCAAGCACCACGTAGTCCCTCTGGTTCAACCGCATTCGGATTAATTAAACCTTCCGGCGGCATTTGAATAAAGAAGCCTTTTGTTTGTAACGAATCTATTACATGTGACACATTCACACGTGCCAATTTACGAGATTCAGATAACTCAAGATGCATCACATGTGTCGCGCGACCAAATGCAACACGTAGTGCGTCTGACAAAACCGCTAAAGGATCAGCATTTTCATCTTCATTTGGATGATCTGGACGAGCCACATAAAGATACATTTCGTCTTTTTTGCTCGATTTGTAAATATCACAATGCATTTTAAACAACAGCTTCAATAAAACTCATGTCACAGCATACATGAAAAAAACGACAGATACATTATCGAAAGTTTACGCAGCAGTCGTTATTTATCGTCATTTGTAAATCATTGATCAGAAATAGATCACTTTATGTATTTAAAAGTTCGATGAATCAGTCATGCCATGATCTGCTTTTTATTTAATCACTGATGTTACACACTTCAAAAGAAAAACATCGTTTTAAATTGTTTTTGAAGCTTACTTGGCGGAGTCTTACATCAAAAGTTTTGATTTAGGAGATAGCCTTCGGCTCGACCACACTTTTGTTTCGGCAAAATGAGAAGCGAAGCTTCGCAAGAAAACCACCTTGCGGAGCGTTGCTCCTCACCGCAAAACTCGTCAACTACTATCTTTTGATTGATATATCGCAGAAACGTTAACTTGCAGATGTAGTCCTGCCTCAAACACGTTGCGGACGACGTTATCACGTATCAACTTTTTATCGAGATGCAATTTTCAATTTGGATGTTACTGCGTAACATCAGTTAATCATTCACTTTCATCTGTTTTGATAAATATTGCTCATCTTCACGTAGTAAGCGAATTAATGGTTGCGTTAAAAGATCATAGCGCCAACCCAATAAATAGCCTGGCAAATCTTGCTCATCACCATGAAAGACCACATGCTGATACAAGGCATTCAACCATTTTTTACGCATCAATACTTCTTTCGGTACTTGTGCATCTTGTGATATTTGCGTAATTAAATGGTCTAATTCAGCCGTAATCCCTTGTGATGAATGTTTAATTGGACGTGCAATACGCAATGGCCACTCATCCATTTCAGGTAAAAACTTCAATAAATCCAAAATCGTCTTGCCATGCTCTCGCACCACATTTGGACGAATGCCTTTCACACTCGAAAGTTGAAACATATTCTTTGGATTGACTTCAACCAAATCAATCATTGTCGCACTTTTTAGAATAAAGCTACGTGGTTGATTGAGCGCTTTCACCATCTCTTCGCGCCATACACTCAATTGTTGCAATTGCATCAACTGTTTACGTGAATGTCGATAATTCCCAATATCACTATATAGCCTTTCTTTTGGTGTTTCAGACGCAATTTCAATAGTCAAATTTTGACAATCTTCAAGTACGTGTTGATATAAACTTTTTTGTTCTAATTCTACTTTCAACTTATCTGCTAGATTCATAATGTATAAAACATCATTAGCAGCATAATTCATTTGATCTGGGGTTAAAGGACGCGCTAACCAATCAGAACGTGTTTGATCTTTATCAATATCAATATCTAACACTAACTTTAACGCATTCTGATAACTCACTTGCAAACCGTGCCCAAGAAATGACAAAGCGACTTGGGTATCAAATACATTGGAAAGATTTTTCTGGTCAGCATAATGAAAAATCAAATCAATATCTTCACCACAGGCGTGAAAGATATTTTGTTGCGCTTGGAATAACTGTGCCCAAAATTTATCTAAATTTAATGTTGTACCATCGAGTAAAAAAACCTGACCATTGACATTGATCTGAAAAACACCGAGCTTTGGCCAAAGTGTATCGACTTTTATAAATTCAGTGTCTAAGCCATAAATCGATGCTTGCTGCATTAAATGCAACACTTGATCAAGTTCAGCCTGTTGATTGATAAATTGAAACATGTCAGTTGAGTCAAATGTGATATTCGAAAGTGTCTTCGATTTTACCTGAATATATAATATATAAATATAATATTTTTAAACTATTTCCATATAAATACTTTATTTTACAGTAAATTTAAGAAATCAATTTAAATTTAAATATAGTTTTTACAACTTACTCAACACATTGTTTAGAATATATGATGAATAGATTTACAAATCATAGATGTAGCAGAGTTTACCTAAAAAAATAACGGATTAATGTAAATATATTTAAACAAAATAGGGTTTATTTCACTTCTATGCTTCTAATTTCAAAAATTAAAAACAAAAAGATCCATAAACCCTAAAGCTAAACTGTTTGAATGCAGTTTAAATCAATTTATTTAAATAAAATATTTACAACAGTAAATTACTTCATTTTCATACGATTATGTACAGCCTGACTCAGCGTATGGCTATCCACATATTCCAACTCACCACCTTGTGGCACACCCTGAGCAATACGCGTCATTTGTAAAGATAAATGCTTTGTCGCCTCTACCAAATAATGCGCAGTCGCTTGCCCTTCTACTGTTGCATTGGTTGCAAGAATGACTTCTGTGACTTTTCCATCACTCAAGCGTTGAACCAAATAAGGGATACCAATTTCTTCAGGACCAATACCATCCAAAGGTGACAAATGCCCACCTAAAACATGATATTTCCCTTTAAAACTACCACTTTGTTCAATCGCCATAACATCAGCAGGCGACTCAACCACACACAGGAGTTGGTCATCTCGCTCAGTAGAACAACAAATATCACAGACTTCATTTTCAGTCAGTGAATGGCAAATACCACATTCATGAATATAAGAAGTTGCTTCATTCAACGCATGCGCCAAACCAATCGCACCCTCTTTATTCTTCATGATTAAATGCAATGCCATACGTTGAGCCGATTTTGGTCCAACACTTGGCAATATTCGTAAGGCTTGTACGAGCTGATCGAAACGGTCGCTAAACACCTATACTTCCTTAGAATAAACCTGAAAGACCTGGTGGTAAGCCCATACCTGAGTTTGCAGCCTTCATTTTTTCTTCTGAAATCGCTTCAGCTTGACGTGCAGCATCATTCATTGCTGCAGCGATCAAATCTTCAATCATATCCGCATCATCTTGCAAAAGTTCAGGATTGATTTCGATACGTTTAACCACGTTACGACAAGTCATGGTCACTTTGACTAAACCACCACCTGCTTCAGCATGAACTTCAGTTTGTGCAAGCTCTTCTTTGGCTTTTTGTACGTTTTTTTCCATGTCTTTTTGCATGCGTTGAGCTTGCTGCATGAGCATATTAATGTTCATAAATTACTCCGAACAAAAGTCCTTTGATTCAAATACTAACTCAATGGTTTAGATCAGACTCAATCCGATCTAGACCATTTTCTAAAATTAATTCGTTAATTCGTGCCTATCTTAAATTAAATCTAAGCCATGAGAAAGGTCACCAATGATATCATCGATGTTTTCCAAACCAACTGATACACGAATCAACCCTTCAACAATACCCGCTGCTTGTTTAGCTTCCGCTGACATAC
Organism: Acinetobacter sp. WCHAc060025; assembly: GCF_004209355.1. Lineage (NCBI taxonomy): Bacteria > Pseudomonadati > Pseudomonadota > Gammaproteobacteria > Moraxellales > Moraxellaceae > Acinetobacter > Acinetobacter sp. WCHAc060025. The sequence continues at coordinate 9,491 of NZ_SGSX01000032.1, forward strand.
GACCATGTGAAGTTGTCGCTGGATGTGTAATTGTTGATTTAGCATCACCTAAGTTACTGGTAATTGAAAGGAAACGAGTATTATCAATGACTGTCCAAGCACCTCGACGTTCACCTTTCACAACAAATGATACAACACCACCAAAGCCTGATTGTTGCTTTTTAGCCAATTCATGACCTGGATGATGTGGCAAACCAGCGAAATAAACTTTTTCAACTTTTTCATGTTGATCTAGCCATTCTGCTAATTTTTGTGCACTTTCACAATGTGCTTTCATGCGCAGATTGAGAGTTTCTAAACCCTTTAAGAAGATCCATGCATTAAATGGGCTCATCGAATTACCTAAGGTGCGAATTACCCCGTTAATTTCTTCTACAAGCTTGTCTTTACCAACAACAGCACCACCAAGTGCACGACCTTGACCATCAATATATTTTGTTGATGAATATACGATTAAGTCTGCACCAAACTTAATCGGTTGCTGTAATACAGGTGTACAGAATGTGTTGTCTACAGCGAATAATGCATCGTTTTCATGAGCAATATCTGCAATCGCCTGCATATCACCCACTTGAGCCAATGGATTTGATGGCGTTTCAATAAACAATAAGCGTGTATTTGGACGAATCGCCTGTTTCCATCCTTCAAGATCATCTAAATCTACAAAAGTAACATCGACACCAAACTTAACGACATATTTTTCAAATAATGAAATGATTGAACCAAATACAGCACGTGAACAGATTACATGATCACCGGCTTTTAAATATGCCATACATACTGCATGCACAGCCGCCATACCTGAACTTGTTGCCACAGCACGTTCTGCACCATCCATAATCGCCAAACGTTTTTCAAAAGTTTGAACTGTAGGATTGGTATAACGTGAATAGGTATTCCCTTGAATTTCACCAGAAAATTTAGCAGCAGCATCAGCAGCGCTTTCGCATACAAATGATGAGGTTAAATAGATCGGCTCACTATGCTCACCCTCAAAACCACGAGTATGCCCTGTACGAATGGCTAAAGTATCAAGTTGGTATTCAATGTCGTCGTGCTGGCTCATTTCAACTACTCAGTCCTAAAACTGCCTTTGTAAAATATTGCCAACATTTTGAGCGTCCAATGTATTTAAGGTCAAGGTAAAATGTAAAATTATCGCTTACACTTCGGACAAATCTGCTTAAAAATGAGACAAACATCGCTTATGGCACGAGTATCGACAAAGTTTCAAGAACGAAAGGCTAAATTAAAAAATCTATCTACGCGAATTTTTAATGGAAAGTCACTCGTCCTCTCACAAAGTACACCTTATGATGTGATTGCTGAACACGATCAAACCAAGGTGCGCTTCTACGCAGCCCCTAAAAAAAAATTTAAAGAACCACTCGTCTTTACTGCTCCCTTATCTATCAATATGGCGATCTATGACTTATATCCATATCGTTCATTGATTAAATATTATACCGAACAAGGTTTTGATGTTTATTTACTAGATTGGGGAAAACTAACTTTCCAAGATAGACACTTAAACTTCTTATATTTTATCGATGAATCAATGCCTTATTGTATTGAAAAAATTCGTGAACATTCTCAAAGTGAACAAATTTCATTACATGGTTGGAGTATGGCAGGCATTTTTGTATTGCTTTATACCGCGATGCAAATGCCGAATTATGTTAAAAATTTAATCGTTCTTGCAAGTCCAATCGACAGTTATGCCTCTGGTGGTATTGGTAAACTCTATAAAAGAATAAATAGCTTAATTATTAAAAATAAGAAAATTAAAGATACCTTATACAAAGGTGGTTTACCTAAAAAATTCATTCATTCACCAGGTCTTTTAAATGCTATTGGCTTTAAAATTTTAGACCCTAAAGGTTGGTATGAAGGTCATAAGCAGTTACTTCTTAATCTTGATGATAAAGAACTGTTACATGAGCATGCAACACTTGGCAATTTTTTAAATCATATGGTGGATTATCCAGGCGGTATTAATCAAGATATGTTGTTTAATGTCTGGCTACAAAATCCATTAAAAAATGGCTCTATCCAACTTAGTAGTAACATCATCGAGCTTAAAAATATCAATTGTTCACTCTTGGTCGGTGCTGGTAAAGGTGACCAAATGGTGACAGCAAATGCAGTTAAGCCTTTAAGCGAATTGACAAGTAGTACTGATGTCACGTTTACTCTTATTCCTGGAGGACATTTAGGTTTGATGTCGAGTCAAAAAAGTGCCGATGAATTTTGGCCTAAAATGTCTGAATGGTTAGCACAACGATCAAGCAAAATTTAAAAGCAGGCTTAAGAGAGAATTATGAGTACAACAGTTGCATTTATTGGATTAGGCGCGATGGGTTACCGCATGGCAGCGCATCTACCTAAACATTTCGATACGGTTTATGTATGGAACCGTAATTTCGAAAAAGCCAAACAACATGCAACGGAGTATGGTACGACAGCTGTTGAAATATCCCAAGCCGTACAAGCCGACATCATTTTTTCATGCTTACCGACCAGCTTAGATGTTGAAAATTTAATCCAAGATTTAGAAATTAAATCAGGTGCAATTTGGATCGATTGTACCAGTGGTGTGCCTGAGTCTGCGCGTAAACTTGCTTCAACACTTGCTCAAAATAATGTTCAATTTCTTGATGCACCTGTGAGTGGTCAAACCATTGGTGCAGAAAATGCCACATTAACCTTTATGGTTGGTGGTCAAAAAGAAGCCTATGAGCATGCACTTCCTGCAATGCAAGCACTTGGTAAACTGATTAAACATGTGGGAGATTCAGGTGCAGGCTTTGCAGTTAAAGCTGTGAATAATATGATGATGGCAGTACATCTGTGTGCCGCTGCTGAAGGTTTTACCACTTTAAAAGCACATGGTGTTAACTTAAATGAAGCTTTAGATTGTATTAATGCTTCCAGTGGTAAAAGTGGTGTAACTGAATCTGTTTTACCTCAACGTGTTTTCAATCGAAGCTTTCCCCTCACCTTTGCACTACCCTTACTTGCCAAAGATACTGGAATCGCTGTTGATTTAGTCCGTGAAGCCAAATTATCCACTCCAGTCATCAGTTTGACTCAAAATTTAATCAATATTGCCAATAGTCTTGCTGAACCAGAGAGTGATTTTTCGAGCGCTGTAAAAATGTACGAATCATGGAGTAAAATTACATTAGATTAATTTTTCGCCATTGAATAATAATAGTTACACCCTATAATCTAATCAAGTGACACGTGAATATGTCAATTTGAGGTAATACAATGAATAAGTATGTTATCGCGGCATTATCCGCTTTATCTATTTTTGTGGGTACACAAGCATTTGCTGACAATGCTCAGGAATGTAAAAAATTACAGGATGACTCCAATGTCATTTATGCATCAAAAGGCTTCTGTTTTAAAGATCCTGAAGCAAAAGCTAAATATGGTAATGACAATTGTTATACAAGTAAGCCTAAATTTTCTGAAAAAGAGCAACAAAAACTTGACTCTATAAAGGAACGTCAGAAAGAATTGAATTGTAAATAACATTCGACAATTTAAGGAAATGAATATGGCTTACGATGATCAGAATATTTTTGCACGAATTCTACGGGGTGAACTTCCTGCAATAAAAGTATATGAAGATGATCAAGTCCTTGCTTTTATGGATATCATGCCACAAGCAGATGGGCATACATTGGTGATTCCGAAGACACCTGCTGTAACTTTACTCGATTTAGATCCAGAAGCAGCTGCCTATACCATTAAAATTGTACAAAAAATAGCGCAAGCGATTGAAACAGGATTAGGGGTAACAGGCATTGTTTTAATGCAACTTTCTGGTACTTCTGCTGGACAAACAGTTCCGCATGTTCATTTTCATCTGATTCCAAGTTCTGTTCATGAATTAGGAAAACATGCTATACAAATGGGTGATCAAGATAAAATTAAAGCTTTTGCTGAGAAAATTAAAGCTGCACTCAACTAAAAAGTTAAATAATTAAATATCTTAAAAAAAGAGGCTCATCGAGTCTCTTTTTTATTTTTGAAAACACATTCATATAAATTTCGTCATTAAACTGTCATTTATTCTTCACCTATATGTAACAAAGTTTGCAGATACTGCATGCAAGTTAGTAAGCAACTGAACGAAAGACTTACTAAATAAAAAAAGCAACAGCAAACCCTTGAACATGTTTTGGAGAAATCTCAATGAAAAAAGTGCTACTCGCTGCAGCAATCGCCACTCTTAGCTTAAGCGCAGCTCAAGCAGCGCCTACATTGTATGGTAAGCTCAACGTATCTTTAGATCAAATTGACAAAAATGGCTTTAAAGATGAAAGCGTTACAAAATTAAACTCTAACTCATCACGTATTGGTGTTAAAGGCGAAGAAAAATTAACTGATAAATTATCAGCTGTTTATTTAGCAGAATGGGCAATCTCTACTGATGGTTCTGGTTCAGATACTGACCTTAATGCGCGTAACCGTTTCCTAGGTGTAAAAGCTGATGGTGTTGGTACATTAAAATTTGGTAAGTATGACTCTTATTTAAAAACTGCTGCTGGAAGCAACCAAGATATTTTCAACGATCACACTGAACTAGATATGACAGCTATCTTAGCTGGTGAAGATCGTCTAAATAACGTAATCGGTTTTGAATCTGATAAAAAATTACTTGGCGGTTTAGCATTTAACATCATGTTCCAACAAGGTGAAGAGTCTGAAACTGCAAATAGCGCTACTTTAGGTAATAAAGGTAGCCGTAATGGTTTTGGCGACGGAATTTCTGGTTCGATTACTTACGACAATAAAGATTATGGTATCGCTGCTGCTGTAGCTGCAAACCATTCAATTGCATCGAAATACAGTGCCTACAACCTTTCTGGTGTCTACACTGATGCAGTACGCGTAACGGGTTCTATCGACTTAAAAACTGCAGGTATTGATGGTTTAGTATTTGGTGCTTTATGGCAAACAGCTCAACCGACAGATGATACTGTTGCAACAAGCTCTGGCACTCCTGCTGTAGTAACATCTTATAAAGGCCTACAAGAAGATTCTTTTGGTGTAACTGCTGCATATGCGATCCCGTCTACACCAATCAAATTAAAAGCTGAATATATCTCAGCAACAACAGAATCAAATGGTCGTGATGATCGTCAACAAGATATCTACGGCATTGGTGCTGATTACAACATCAATAAACAAGCACGTGTTTACGGTGTTGTAGCTCAACAAAAACGTGATTGGTTAGTAAAAGATGATAAGAAAACTGTGATCGGTTTAGGTATGGAATATAATTTCTAATACTGAACAAATCACAGTTAATAAAACGGTAAGTCTAGGCTTACCGTTTTTTTATTGCAATTTTTTAACGTGTAAATATAACTACTAGATAACCAACTTTGTCCGAAATCCACGTGAAGAATAATAAGACTGCGCTCCATTATGGTATGTAAATACTTGCCCATAACGATAATCACAGAAAATCGCACCTCCTAAACTCCTAATTGATTCAGGTGTTTGCACCCAGCTCGATGTTTTAAAATCAAAATGGAAAATAGATTGTAAATCACGATATTCTTGCTCTGTTAGAAGTTGTGACCCAATTTACTTTACACAAGAGATCACACTATTTTGGGGTAAATGATCTTTCCTACTCTTCAATGCCTCTTCATCATAACAAAAACTTCTGCGTGGCTTAGGGCTTTCAACACTACAATCATAGAATGTAATGACATTAGATTTTGAATCCATGACAACAACATCAGGTTCACCACCCGTTTGCTCCATCTGAAATAAAGCATTCAATTTTTCAGGGTTTAGTAGTAATTGTTCATAAACCGATGCCCATTCTAGAGTAGAGTGACGGAACATATTCGCCTCAAATCTCTTTTTTAGAAGCTCCAGAGTCTGATCTACCAACTCTTTATCCATAATTTAATTCCCAAATAATGAATAACCCAATTTCGGTATCCTTTTGAAAGACTAGATTTAAAATAAGCCAACCATTTCTCAAATTGTAAATTATCAGTATCCTCAATTTGAATCATGGCATCCAATTCGTGAACTATTTGTAATGCACCCATCAGTGTTGTATTTTTTGTATGCGAACCATCAAGTTCAGGTATAGGAATATCAACCAAGATAGAATGATCTTGATTAACCATAAACTGTATACACAGATCATTCTGATCAATAATTCCTAAAAAATTATCTTTAACTAACAAGATCTGTTTCATAAATCGAATTATTTCTTCTTTTGATGCAGTTATTTCATTATCAGCAAGAATTTCTTCGCCTTCATAATCCGTAAAAAAATATTGATATCGCATTTTTATCTTAATTTGATTTATAAAAATAGAATATAACCAAGTTCTTTAGTAACACTCAATCCTGCATTAAGGCATTTTAGTTACTTTTATTATTACACATTATTTCGCCCAATAAAAACACCCCGATCTCGCTAGAGATTG
>NZ_SGSX01000033.1:0-15663 GCF_004209355.1 Acinetobacter sp. WCHAc060025
CCTTTATCGGTAGCAGTTTTGGCATCTACACCTTTTTGAATATCTGCTTTGGTTGCTGTGCTTAAGTCAATCACGTAGTCGGTAACATTTGAAGCATCTTTACTGCCTTTTGTTACGTTTAATCCACCGCCTGCTGCGGCAGATACCGATGTTCCATCGGCATTGACGGTATAGGTTGTGCCATTTGCATCACTGGTTGAAGTGACACTGGCGACATTCGTACCCTTCGTCACTTTCGATGATGCTTGTTTCACATCGGCGATGTTGGCTGCATTGGTGCCAACTGTACCGCCACTGGCAACGTTGCTGATGACATTGCCACCTGCATTAATGCCGCCACTGGTGATGCTGACTGTTTTGCTGGTATCGGCTGGATTTGAGATAACCACACCATTGGTATCTAATTTAGTATTACCTGTAGTCACACTACCTGTTGTACCCAAATCAATTTTTTCAGCCAGTTTCACCGTTAAAGTATCGTTGCCATTGGCAACCACGCCGATATTATTATCGGTCAATGCACCGTTTGCACCACCTTTGACGTTGACGGTTGAACCCAGTTTACGAGTCACATTGCTACCAGAATCACCAGCAAAAGTCAGCGGCTGGTTAACGGCAGTATTAAGTCCAGTCAATGCTGCACCAACATTATTCACTGTAGTAGTTACCCCAGTGGACGGATTGGTGGTCATGGTATAGCTTGGTGCGGTTAATATACCGTCAGCAGCAAGGCTTGCTCCACCACCTAATGCATCTACTGTGTATTTGGTGACACGGTTCAGTTCTTCGTTGGTTTGGAACAACTGACTACCGTTAATCGCATCGGTGCTGGTGGCAGTCACACGACCTGCAGCAAGGTTGATGATTTGACGTTCTTGACCTTCACTGCCTACGCTGACAGTTGATGTCGGAGTTTTACCGGCATAGTCATAAGTTTTACCGTTGATAGTTGAACTGGCGGTTGCATGCGCAATACCCGATGTAGAGCCTGCACCCAATGCAACTGCACCTTCATGCGTTACTGTAGCACTGTTCCCCAGTGCGACTGCATTGGTACTGCTTGCCAAAGCATTATTACCCAAAGCGGTGGCGGCTACCCCCTGCGCTCTTGCATAGTTACCCAACGCGACGGCATTGGTTTTGTCTGCTGTTGCAGTATTGCCCAATGCGACAGCGTATTCATCTGAAGCTGTTGCACTATTACCCAACGCAACCGCGCTATTTGCTTTTGCTGTCGCGCTATTACCCAATGCGGTTGCACCCTTAGCAGAAGCTGTTGCACCTGTACCGTTTGCCAAAGCATTTTCGGCACTGGCTAATGCGCCAGTACCTATCGCAGTGGCATTGACATCTAATGCTTTGGCATTTGTACCAATGGCGTTGGCATCTTGCACCAATGCATTGGCATTGTTACCTAGCGCATTCGCACCGACAGCATAGGCATGTGCCAATGTACCGATTGCAGTTGCATTGGCATATGTTGCCTCAGCCCTATCACCGATGGCATTGGAGCTTGCGCCGCTGGCTAGAGCATAATTACCAATGGCATTGGTATTGGTTAAAAGTGCTTGAGCGTGATTACCCAATGCGGTGGCTTGTGCTTCTGCTGCTAATGCTTCATTACCAATGGCATTGCCATTGTCACCCTGTACAATGGATTTACGACCAATGGCAATGGCTTGGTCTGCATTTTGTACTTCTGATTCACTACCTAAGCCTACCGCATAGTTAGAAGTAGCTGTGGTGTAATCAATCTGGACATTTTGACCGATGGCAATGCTATCCGTACCATTACTACTGGCATTCGTTCCCATCGCAATATTATTAATACTTTTTGCTTTGGTATTTTGACCCATAGCAATTGATGAAACACCATTGGCTTGTGTTTCGCTATTACCAATTGCGACACTGTTTTGAGCATTGGCTGATGTATGAAAACCCATGGCGATGCTGTTGGTTGCAGCATTGCTAGTACTTACCCCTCCGCCGATTGCCAAAGATTCTGCTGCTGCCGCACCTGTATTATTTTTATTCGCTGTCTCTGCACTGTTAATAGAAATATGATGCAAACCATTGTCAGCAATAGCCTGTTGCAACTGCCCGAGATTAACTGCATCTTTTGCACTGGTTCCTGCTTCGATATTACTAATACGCCCATCTGTCGTATAAGTTACAGCATTAGCCGGCAATGTTGATATTGTGCCATTGGTAATGCTACCAAGCGCATCAACTACGGAATCAAATTCATATGTATTATTATTGGTGTCTGTTATTTTAATTTTGCTTAAAGTACCATCGGCTGCCACAGTAATACCGCCAATACGATTGGCAAGATTACTCTGTGCTGTTGTTAACTGACTGACATTGACCGCATCAGTTGCAGCTGCACCAGCAGCCAGATTGGTAATACGGCGTTCCTGTCCTGACTGTCCAACTGATACTACATTATAGCCACCAGTTCTAGTATTGCCTGTTATATAGGCAGCTGCACTAGATGTTCCATTTGCTATGCTGGATGCGCCCAGTGCAACATTATTGGTGCTTGCATGAGTATCTCGCCCCAGTGCTGTGCCTGACTCACCTGTAACTTCTGCACCATAACCGACTACAGTCGCATATTGACCATCGGTTACTGTCGCTTTATTTCCCAATACGGTAGAACCCGTAGTTGCATTTACATTTGAGCCGATTGCCACGGATTCAGTAATTTGGCTTACATTGGCATTGGCATTTTTACCGATGGCAATATTATCATCACCATTAATATTACTGCCTGCATTGTCCCCGATGGCAATATTATAATCCGAACTACTAGTGCCACCAGCAGACAGATTTGAACCTGCGCCTGCGCCCAACGCAATATTACGATTGCCAACGACATTTTGTCCGCTATCGCGACCAATCGCAATCAAATCGGTACGGTCATTGGTTGTACCTTGTACGCTGTTTACACCGGCATTCTCACCAATCGAAATACCGCCTGTTGTTGCCGCAGTTGCATTGCGACCTAATGCCACTGTAGCAACCCGACTGGCACTTGCAGTTGCGCCCAATGCCACTGCGTCTGTTGCTGTTGCATTGGCATTCGCACCCATTGCAATCGCTTGGCTGGCAGAGGCAATGCCATTTGCACCGATTGCAATCGCTTTTTCTGCAACTGCTTTAGACGAATCGCCTAATGCCATGCTGGAAGCACCTGTTGCCAAATTAGACGTACCCAAAGCCAGACTGTTTGTTCCCAGTGCCAGATTTGCACCGCTGCTCAACAAATCAAGCAATGTATTTACTTGCGCGGTGGTGACTGTAGTGCCGTTAATCACCGTAATATGGTTAGTGCTTGTACCGTCTGTATTAGGATCTGTCGTTACCGCCAAACCATCAATAGCAGTAATTCTACCATTAGCATTTTTTGTTAGTTCAGGTGTGCGTGTTGTACCTGTTGTTGAACCAATTGCGGTACTGTTTAGTCCAATGGCAGCCGACTCTGTACCAATGGCAACATTATTTGCTTGGTAGGCTTGTGCTTTATCGCCCATAGCAATAGAGCTTACGCCGTTGGCAGTTGCTTCTGGACCTACCGCAATAGAGTCCGTACCTTTTGCCTGTGAATCACCTTTTATTGAATTGGTATGAAAATATTTAATACCGACACCCGCACCCGCACCCGCACCTGTATCAACGCCAGTGATGTAAGCAATTGCATCTTTAACATTGCCAAAGCTTTCTGTACCACCTTGACCATTACTAACTGTATAAGTCGGTGCGGTAAGAGCACCATTAGCATCCAGTGTTGTACCTAATGCATTGGCAATATTTTGATTAACGGTATAAAGTTGACCACCTGTCACAGCTTCTTTGTTGCCAGCGGCAAGTGTAGCACCAGCTAAGTTAGTAATTTTTTGATTGTTCAGGTCGGCTCCACCATTGAGTGTAGCTGCGCCAGTAACAGTTAAAGCACCACCTACTTTGGTATTACCTGTGGACTCTAAAGTTGCGCCTTTGATTGCACCCGATGCCGTAACGCTAGTTACAGAAATATTATCATCTAAAGCAACAGTTAATGTATCACCAGACACTGATGTAGTAATGTTATTACCGCCTGCAACGGTCAATTTTTCACCAAGTTTTTTATCGGTACTCCCTGTGTCACCAGCAAAGGTTATTGGGTTATTACCTAAACCATTTACAGTGTTTTGCAAAGCAGTAATATTCGTTTCAGCTGTATTAACACGAGTGTCTAAGCCATCAACAAATGCCTGTGATGCTTTGCTTCCTAAGCCTGTGCTTGCATCATTTACTGTACTTTCTAATGTACCAATTTTACCTTCGGTAGTTGTAACACGAGTACCTAAACCATCAACAGATGCCTGTGATGCTTTGCTTCCCAAGCCTGCGCTTGCATCATTCACTATACTTTCTAATGTACCAATTTTACTTTCGGTAGCTGTAACACGAGTACCTAAACCATCAACAGATGCCTGTGATGCTTTGCTTCCTAAGCCTGTGCTTGCATCATTTACTGTATTTTGCAAAGCAGTAATATCAACACCATTGACTGTACCGGTAACACTAAGATTACCAGTTACATTCAAATCTTCAGTAATATCCTGAGAAAAAGCAAAAGATGGTACAAATAGGGTAAATACAGTAGTTGTAGCAAGAGCTAAATTAAGTTTATTTCTATGAGCATTAAGTAAATGTTTTTCAACTAAAATTGTTGTATTGTTGTATTGTATCAAATACTACAGTTTGACTCTTGCTTTTTGTGTTACTTTTTGCAAGTTCCGAAACAGCCATCCAAATGCCCAAAGAGGTATTCCATATTACACGGTAAATTTTATTCACAATAAGCACCCAACGCACAATGATAATGTAAAAAACATTTCTTATTTGTTTATTTAAAAATAAAAAATGTTGGTTTATTGTTCTATTTTAGCAAAAATACATCACATTTTAAACATAGCCTCTTATTTATTGATAATAAATAAATTGCAAAAAAAATAATGAATTAACCTAACCATAAAATTTATATCTAATAAAAATGTCACAAAGTGACAAAAAGATGAAAACTTTTAAACTATAGCCATAGAGTAAATAACATGCTTGACATTCAAGTCTTAGACTATTGAAAATATATAAGGGGCTTAGGAAGCTAAAGTGGGTTTTTACGGAGTAGTTTAAGCAAATTGAGGTACAAATTACTGTGCCTATGATTGAAACGACACTGGGTTTCGTTAAGATGCAGATAAAACATTTTCTTGTCAATTCCATTGAATTTAATGAAGCATTTTTTAGAATAGTCCCAGAACAATTCGATTCCATTTATATGCTAGTCTCTACATGCGAACTTATTATCGCCATGATTAACACGTAGATGCTTATTAAAACCTAAACCTACTAACCCATTATAACCACGCCACCCGTCCGTATTAATCACTGATTCTAGTTCAACATGACCCCTGATAATCTCTTATAGTGTGGCTTTAGAGCGATCAGGGATAATTCCTGTATAGACATTACCTTCTCGTTTTAGCAGTCCACGCTAATACTTGCCACGAATACGACGTACGCCAAAGTAGGACTCATCAAGTTCAACGATGCCGTTAAAAGGAGAAACTTCTTCATAGACTTAGGCAATTTTTTGACGAATTTCGATGAAGATTGAGTCAATAGAACGAACAGAAATATTGGTTAATTCAATGGTGTCTGTAGCGGTAAAATCCATAGCAAAAAAGCGCATAGTCTGTTTGAATTTCGCTTCTGTGATTTTAGAATGCAAATAGTATCTAATTTTATATTAGGAAGTTATCATATAATTTAGATATGTTTGTTTCCTCCCCCCTAAACAAATATTCAGTTTAGACATGCCATTTTTACTTCTCAATAAACTACACCTAAACTTAGCATTGAAATATTAAGTAATAAATGATACCACAAAACATCATACACCACTTCGATAAACTTACCCATTTTCATCCAAGACATATCCGTCATAGAATTAGCTTTGCTATAATTTAGCTCAAATCCAATCTGACTGAGCCAAACTTTTGAATATCATTTTTGCAGGTACCCCTGAATTTGCAGCATCTGCTTTGGCAGCTTTGATCCAAACAGATCATGAAATTGTTGCTGTATATACCCAACCTGATCGTAAAGCAGGCCGTGGACAAAAATTAACAGCCTCTGCGGTAAAACAACTTGCTTTGGAAAATAATCTTCCTGTTTACCAACCTTTGCATTTCAAGGCTTCAACTGAAGAAGGTTTGGCGGCACAAAAAGAATTGGCAGATTTAAAAGCAGATGTCATGGTCGTTGCGGCTTATGGCTTAATTTTGCCTCAAGCAGTTTTAGATACACCGAAGTATGGTTGTTTAAATATTCATGGTTCTTTACTCCCTCGTTGGCGTGGTGCAGCTCCGATTCAACGTGCCATCGCAACGGGAGATGTTGAAACAGGTGTGACCATTATGAAAATGGCTGCGGGTTTGGATACAGGTGATATGATGTATAAAACCATCTGCCCAATCACAGCGACTGATACCTCTGCAACATTGCATGACAAACTTGCCATTCAAGGTGCGAAAGCGATTTGCGAGGTTTTAGAAACAGAACAAAAATTACAACACTACTTGGATACGCGTGAAGTGCAAGATGAGCAATTCACGGTTTATGCACATAAACTCACAAAGGCTGAAGCTCAAGTGGATTGGTCAAAATCTGCCATTGAGATTGACCGTAACATTCGCGCATTTAATCCTTGGTCAGTGGCTTTTACCCCGATTGATGAAAATAACAATTTACGGATTTGGAATTCTCAAATTTCAGACCTAATTGCCAATGGTGAATCTGTCGGTACAATTCTTGAGATCAATAAACACGGCGTGCATGTCGTATGTGGTGAAGGTGTGATTTGCCTTTCAAGCTTACAATGGCCAGGGGGCAAAGCTATCAACGCAGTACAAATTTTGCAAAGTCATAAACTTTCTGTAGGACATATATTCTCATGAGCCAAATTCAATCATCAGCAAAAAACTTGAATTTGCGTGCTCAAGTGGTGAAAACTTTATTGGCTGTCCAAAATGGTCAATCTTTAAATTCAGTTTTAAACCAACATTTAAATATTGTGTCTGAACGAGATCGTGGCTTATATCATGAGCTCACCTTGGGTTGTCTACGTCAATGGTATGGATTAAAAGCCATTACTTTGCCATTACTGACTAAACCTTTGGACAATGAAGCACTGGAAAGCTGTTTATATCTCGGTTTATATCAGCTTTTATGTACGCGTATTCCTGCACATGCTGCGATTTCGGAAACGGTGAATGCCGTTAAGCAACTTGGTTTTGAGCCGATGAGTGGTTTGGTCAATGCAGTTCTGCGTCGTGTTTCACGTGAAACAGAAGAATTCCAAACAGCCTTAAATGAAGCGCATGGTTTACCAAGTTGGTTATTCAAACGTCTGAAAAAAGATTGGGCTGAACAACTGCCTGAACTGTGCCACAACCTCAAACAAGTAGCACCACTGACGCTCCGTGTGAATGAGCGTCAGATCAGCCGTGATGAATATCTTGAAATTTTAGAAGAAGAAAACATCAGTGCCCATCCATGTGACTTGTCTGAAGTCGGAATTGTTCTCGAACAAACAGGAAATATCACCAACTTACCCGGCTTTGAAGAAGGTGGTTTCTCAGTTCAAGATGAACATGCCCAACTTTGTGCGACTTTACTTCCAGACTTAAATGATAAAGTCGTGGTCGATGCCTGTGCTGCACCAGGTGGTAAGACAGCGCATATTTTAGAGCGTTTTAATCCCAAAAAACTGATTGCACTTGATCATGATGAAAAGCGTTTATTGCGTGTTTCTGAAAACTTAGAACGTCTTGAATTAAATGCCTATGCTGATGTGGAAATTATTGCTGCGGATGCAACCACATGGACAGCCGAGCAAGCTGTAGATTGTATCGTCCTAGATGCGCCATGTTCTGCCATCGGCGTGATGCGTCGTCATCCTGATATTCGTTTACTGCGTCAGTCTACTGATATTCAAAAAACGGTGGATTTACAAAAACAGATTTTGAACCAGATGTGGCAACAGCTTAAAGTTGGTGGCACATTGCTTTACATCACTTGTTCGATTTTAAAAGCTGAAAATGAACAGCAAATGGTAAATTTCTTTGCTGAACATGCGGATGCTGAAGAAGTAAAAATTGATGCAAAATGGGGTTTAACTCAGATTCATGGTCGTCAGTTATTGCCTGAAACGGGTTTTGGTGATGGTTTTTATTATTGCCGAATCAAGAAAACAGGATAAGCCTTTACTGCTCTAAAGCAAAAAAATCCCGATCATGCGATCGGGATTTTTATATTTAAAATACTGAAATCAATCTTCAGCTTCATCTGGATTTTTAACGAGATGGATGGTTGCAAGAATCAAACCACCCCACAGTAAAACAATCGACAAAATCATCATGATAATCGCGGATGTATTCATCTTAGTTGTCTCCCGAAGTTTTGTCTTTCATAACGCTGAGTAACACTGAGCCCAGTACAAAGAATACCAATACAGCACCACCAATCAACCACAAGGTTGATGAAGGATAACCACCATAACCTTCGGTAAGCACTGCTTTAATGGTTAATCCCAACGCAACGAGTAATGATAATGGTGTAATGACGCTCAGTAAAAAATTCCAACCTGCACCAAGTTTAATACTTGAGTATTGATTGACATGATCTTGAAGTTGTTTCATCAATGGACGACGGAACCATGACACTAAAATAATCGACAATAGACCACCACCCACAATACCAATGTTATTGGCAAAGTAGTCAATGATATCAACGAATGTGATCGCACTGTGTGTTGAGAATAAAACCGTAGAAATAATTGCAGAAACACCACCAATAATCGTCACAGCTTTATTTTTAGACCAACCAAACTTATCCTGAAACGCTGCAATTGGCACTTGTAAAATACTGACCATTGAGGTGATCCCTGCGACAACAAGTGAAGCAAAGAACAAGAATCCAAATAAATCACCACCCGCACCCATACTTGAAATAATCTTCGGGAATGCGATAAATGCCAAGCCAATTCCGCCTGAAACCACTTCCTTTACAGGTACGCCGGAACTTTGTGCCATGAAACCAAGTACAGCGAAAACCCCGATCCCTGCCAAGATTTCAAAAGATGAGTTCGCTAAAGCCACAACCACACCTGAACCAGTCATATTGGCTTTTTTGTTCAAGTACGATGCATAGGTCAACATGATCCCGAAACCAACAGAGAGTGAGAAGAAGATATGACCGAACGCTGCCAACCACACTTTATAATTGGTCATTGCATCCCAATTCGGTGTAAAGAATGCATTTAAACCTTCTGCTGCACCTGGTAAGCGGATTGCTTGAATCACGAGAATCGAGAATAAAATGACCAGTAAAGGCATAAAGATTTTATTGGCAAGTTCTACTCCACGACGAACACCGCCATAGAGAATAAACATCACCACTGCCCATACAATGACTAAGCCAAAGAATAGAGTGGGTACAAAGCCCATCGCCAAACCTTCACCATTTGCCAAGTAGCTTTTAAAGAAAAAGTCTTCGGTATTTGCGCCCCATTGTTGACCAATGGAGTAGTACATATAACTGCCTGCCCATGACAAGACACTAGCATAGTAGATCCCGATGACCAAGGTCACCATCACTTGCCACCAACCCAATGCTTCACTGTTCATTAACTTTTTATAAGCCGTTGGAGGTGCTTTACGGAACTTATGCCCCACGGCATAGTCTAAAAATAATAGTGGGAGACCTGCTGCAAAAATTGCAATCAAATACGGTACTAAAAATGCACCACCACCATTTTCATAAGCAACATAGGGGAATCGCCAAATGTTACCCAAACCTACGGCTGAACCAATCGCCGCTAAAATAAAGCCTGATCGTGCCGACCAGCTTTCACGATTATCTGACATAGAAAATACCTAAAATGTGTGGGCTCTCCATTGCCGCATATTGTGTTTATCTTTGACGTGCAAAAAAGAGTCCAATTCCTAAATTCTTTGTTGTTTGAATAAAACAGCACCTTTTGAGCACTTTGTTGTTATTGCAAACCAACACTTTGTCCTGATTTCTTGCTTAAAGAAAATCTTAAAAAATGTTGTTTAATGGCGCAACAATACCTGTTTTCCTTGCCTTTTACTGTAGTTTCTACACTAAATTCGACTTTAGAATGAAGTTTTTCCAATTAATTGATTATTTTTTTATCCGTTTTGCTCCTTCTGCACATTTTTATTTTGAGCACTTAAGTTTTACTTTACATTGTTCGGAATCCGATAATGCCCTGTAATTTTATATTCATACAAAATATCATTTTCCCGAGTGCCATAACCAATATTATGAATAATTAACGGGGTTTTGGAAATTAGTGCTGTTTTATCTGAAACAATCCCAATATGCACCAATCCTTTGCCCAAATCCCAAGTCACAATATCACCCGCTTGATATTTCTGATCATTTGCTTGATAACCTTGGCGTTGAAAATAGGTCATGATATTCGGCACACGACGGTGATCAATATTTTTATCTGTGCCTTTTAAGCCCCATTTCTGCGGGTAGCGTTTAAAATTGGCTTTCATATCTTCATGAATGCGCTGTTGCAAATCAATGCCTTGATGACGCAAAGCCCGAATCACCACATCAGTACAAACACCTTTGACCAAAGGCACATCACCCATTGGATACTTCAGTTGGGTATAAGCAGGATCGTAATACAACGTTTTCCAAATCTGAGAACGTGCATCTGTCACTAATTTTTCAGCTTGAAAAGCCCAAACAGGTAAACTGCTTAGCATCAATAAAAATAGTGCAAAAAACTGATTTAAATTTTTTATTCTCATCATCAACGCTCAAATTATTCAAAATATCTAATGATTAAAAAAGGAGCCGAAGCTCCTTGTTAATATGACTTATTGTTTAATCACAAGCAATCGTTCTTCTTGCATATCCCGAATCGCAGATTGAATGCCTTCACGACCTAAGCCTGAATCTTTCACACCACCGTACGGCATATTATCGACACGGAAGGTTGGAATATCATTGATAATCACACCACCGACATGTAAGTGATCCCATGCATAGAGCATCTTATTCAGGTTCTGTGTATAGACTCCAGCTTGTAGACCAAAACGGCTCTTATTAATGATCTCTATACCTTTTTCAAAGCCTTTATATTTTTCCAGAATCGCGACAGGACCAAAGACTTCATCTTGATATACTTCAAGTGACTCATCGACATTTTCGAGTAGGGTCGGTTCAAACAACACACCTTTCAAAGTGCCACCTGTAAGTATTTTTGCACCTTTCTTCTCTGCTTTATCCACCCATTTTTTCAAACGTAGCGCTTCCGATTCTCTGATCATCGGTCCAACCAATGTCGTATCCAATGTTGGATCTGCGGATTGAATTTTTTTCAATTTTGCAACAAGCTTTTTCTTAAACTCAGCATAAATATCTGCATGAACCAAAATACGTTGCACACTAATACATACCTGCCCTGCATGACTATATGCTCCGCCAATCACACGATCAACCAGAGCATCTGTGACTTCTGTATCAGGCTCAATCAAGACTGCTGCATTTCCTCCCAATTCTAAAGTCACTTTTTTACGACCTGAACGGGCTTTCATGTCCCAACCCACTTGATCAGAACCTGTAAAGCTGAGTAATTTAAAACGATCATCCGTGACCAACACATCTGCGTGTTCACGTGGGCAAGGTAATACCGAAAAAGCACCTTTAGGCAAATCCGTTTCAGCCAAGACTTCGGCAATTTTGAGTGCAGATATTGGCGTTAAACTGGCTGGTTTCAGTACAAATGGACAACCTGCTGCAATCGCAGGGGCAATTTTATGTGCTGTTAAATTCAGTGGGAAATTAAATGGACTAATCAAGGATACTGCACCGATCGGCACATGTTGCACCATGCCACGATATGCCCCTGCCGCAGCTGTGACTGCCAAAGGCATCAACCGTCCATCATCAATGGTCGAAACAGCATCTGCAGCGATTTGAAAGGTATTAATCAAACGCTCAACTTCCGCTGCTGCTGCAAGCTTCGGTTTCCCACCTTCGATAATTAAAAGATCAGTGAGTTCTGCGCGCAACTCATTAAAACGCTTCACACAATGCAATAATATTTTTTGCTTTTGAAATGGTTTTAATGCCGCCATTTCCTGTTCAGCTTTGACTGCTGAACTGATCGCTTTCTCTAAAACCTTAGCATCTGCCAAAGCGACTTTTGCATACACTTTCCCTGAAAATTTATCATGCACTTCAAGCCATTGCCCTGTTTTTACAGGCTTAGATGCAACATATAGTGGAAGCTCAATTACGGTCTGATCAATAGAATCTTTCATTGTGTCCTCTAATTGTATTTTAATAATGCAAACTGAAATAAACCTCTATATCATGCGCTCAGTTGGTACAGTATTGAAATGTATTTAAGTAACAAAATCAGATGAAAAAAGATCATTTCATCAAGAGGGAAATATGAAAACGTTACAACTACCATTATTTATTGCAACATTAGGTTTGTGTTCATTTGCACAAGCAGATTTTATTGGCTTAAAAGGCGACATTAGCTATTGGAATATTGATGGCGAATCAAATATTGATCGCAAACACTTAAATGACCAAGACTTAGACCGTAAGGGAACAGTACAAGCCTCTGTTGCTTTTGAACATCCGATTCCAGTGATTCCAAATGTAAAATTAAAATATACCCAATTGGACACTGAAACCGAGTCAAATAATACTATTGAAGGATTAGCAAAAACTGAGATCAACTTAGATCACACCGACCTTATTCTCTATTATGAAATTTTAGACAATATCATCAAAGCAGACATTGGTGTTGGTGCAACTCGCTTAAATGGTGATGTTAAACAATTTGGTACATCTGTAGATATTGATGAATACTCTCCTATTATCTATGCAGAAGTCGGCGCTAAACTTCCATTTACAGGTTTAAGTGCCAAGGCTGAAGCAACCTATACCAATGTCAATGATGTAAAAATCACGGATGCGCAAGCTGAATTCCAATACGACTTTGTCAAATCAATTGCTTTAGATTTGGGTGCAAAAGTCGGTTATCGTGTTTTAAATATTGAACTCAATGATCTTGATAAACGTGACATGAAGTTTAACTTCAAAGGTCCTTATATCGGCTTAAATGCGCATTTCTAAAATAGAAGTTGCGGTAGAATAAGAGCAGGTCAATGGATCTGCTTTTTTTATCATTTTAAAATTGATCCCTTTAAAATGTACGAAATTGCTTACATCAATTCATGCTTTTATCTGCTATTCGAGTACATCAGATTTTTATATTCTATGGTTATAGGGAACAGGAAGTTTCCCAGACATAAAACAACAATAAAGCGTCTGAGCATCAGGAACGTGAGATTCGACAGGAGTCAGATCTAACTCACCAATACGAAAGAAACCCCATCAGGACGATGGGGTTTCTTTTTTATATGTGTTTTGCATTTCCGATTTATAGACTTTTTAAATAAGCAATGATTTCAGTATTCTCAGCCATTTCAGCAAGCTCAAGTACAGTATATTCAGATTTAAAACTGAGATCAGCACCTTTTGCGACTAACAGTTTTACAATGTCTAAATGATCATTCTCTGCCGCAGCATGCAATGCACTATAGCCTTCATCGTCTGCGGTATTTACATCTGCACCCTCAGCAAGACATCTTTCGACTTGTTCCAAATCACCTAAAGATGACCAATATACAAGTTCAGGAAGATGCAGTTCTTCATCATCTTCGGGGATTGGGGAAAATGAATTTAATTTCATCATAACAACTCAATGTTCAGAATCTTTATATTATGGATTCATTTCAAGTAAAGCAACGTTCAACTTTTGTTATACATTAAACATTGCAGATAAAAGAAAGCCCCCTTACGGAGGCTTAGATTTTCAAAAAATCAGAACTTAGGCTTTAGCTGCCGAAGCTTCACGAATCTCAATTTTATCAGTGTCGTTATCATGCATAATCAAAGCAACAGCAATTGCGGTAATTAATACAGGTAAACCAACTGCCATAAAATTAAAATGAGCTGGTAAATTCATACCCAATAAGCCACCGATTAAGATTGGACCTACAATCGCGCCCATACGCCCAATCGCAGAAGACCAACCAATCCCTGTCGAACGAATTGCAAGTGGGTAATATTGCGCCACATAGCTATAAAGCAACATTTGCGAACCGATTGATGCAGCACCTGCTAAGAATACTAAAATGTATAACAGGAACTGATTCGATTGGAAGCCCATCAAGCTCATCACAACTGCACCGACAATGCCTAAGCACATCAAAACTGGTTTTAAATGGAAACGATCTGCAAGAATACCACCACCCACGATACCAACCACAGCACCCACATTCATCACCATCATGAACATTAAACTGTTATCCATTGAATAACCTGCTGCCATCATTAACTTCGGCAACCAGCTGCTCAATGCATACATAGTTAATAGACATGTGAAGAATGCCAGCCAAAATAAAAGCGTATTGGTTGCACGTCCACGACGGAACAAACTCACCACGTTAGCAGCTTCAGGCACTTCAACTTTAGGCAATGTGAATGTGGTATTGTCATTTACTGTTAAATTTGGCGCCAAGCGACGTACAATGCTACGCGCTTTATCCTGTTTATTCTCTTTGACAATAAATGCTAAAGATTCAGGTAAAAACTTCCAAATCACAGGTAATAAAAATAATGGAATCCCTGCAATAAAGAACATGATCTGCCAACCAAAACTTGGGGTAAACCATGAACCTAATAATGCAGCCATTACACCACCAACAGCATAACCACTGAACATCGTTGTTACTAAGGTACTGCGCATTTTTTGCGGTGCATATTCAGAGGTCAGTGCCACCAAATTTGGCATTACCCCACCAATACCTAAACCTGCTAAAAAGCGTAAAATTGCAAACTCAGTGGGATTCGATGCAAAACCACCTGCAAAAGTCAAACCACTGAATAACACAATACAAATCATGATGACTTTTTTACGACCAATCTTATCCGCCAAAGAGCCGAAGAACATCGCACCAAACATCATCCCTGCGAGCGCAGTACTGGCAAGCATACCCGCTTGCATCGCACTTAAACCCCAGTCCTGCATTAACAGTGGAAGTACCACACCATTAATCGCTAAATCATAACCATCAAATAAAATAATCAATAAGCACCAAGCCACTACATTGAAGTGAAACGGGGTGAATTTCGCCTTATCGACTACAGAATTAATATCTATGTTTTCCATTGTCATCGTTCTCATCTCCCATGAGTACTTGTCCGATATTTCAATTGAATTTTTAAGTAAAATTCAAGGTTGCGAAATATACGCATCTCATATTTCATCAGCAATTAGACAAATGGATAATACAAATTTATAGTAGTATAAATATTATAAATACATGATTTTATTATTTAATTAATTTAAATATTTTCTCATCATGTGATTATTCTATCGTGTTTTTCAAGATATATTCAGGGATTATTATCATTATAAAATCGAAATTTCATTGAGTTATTCTAAATAATTTTATCCCTATTTTTTGCTCTTGTTATTGCCAG
>NZ_SGSX01000034.1:0-15095 GCF_004209355.1 Acinetobacter sp. WCHAc060025
GGACGAATTGTCAACAGACCCTAATGTTCTCAAAATACTTCATTAAATTCCGAATAAAAATCAAATTTGCAGTGTACTCTCGTTTTTATAATGTTAAATTATTAATAATAAATACATTATTTAAAAAATATATAGTAAATGGAAGCGAGAATATGTCATTAGATCATGAAGTCGTCCAGTTGTTTAAGGAACAGGTTTTTCCTTTATCTGAAAAATTGACGGAAATGCTGAATGAACACTATTCACATCAAACCGAGCGTCGTGGCTGTGGCTTTACGCAAGCGACACGTGTTTTGGCAGAATACATCAACTTCCCACGTGATCAAATTGAAGGCACAGACCTAAAAATATTCCAAGATTATGATTTTAAAAAATTAAAAAGAATTATCGATCAAAAGAGTTTGTATGGTTTAGAAATCGAAGATTGGCATAATTTAGATCAGAATGTATCTATTCAAAATTTCATTCGCCAAGCTAAAGATGATGACTTCAAAACTTTAGTGGAACAAGAGGTTCGATTTCAGGCAAATTTAAGAAAAGTGTCACAATCTGCGCAACTCGAAGAAAGTAAAATCATTTGTGCGATGTTGGAGGACGTGATTTTACCCAAGTCAGCGAGTGAAACAGGCTATATCGAAATTCAAACTTTATCAGAAAAGCCAAAAGTTGGCTCATGTCCAATGGCAGAAGCTTTTTTTCTGAAAATTGCGCATCGTTCCATGCTCAGACAGGGCTCAATTAATATTTTTGTGGATGATCAAAATCAGCCGTTGCTGATTGAAAAGATGAATATGGGCGATAATCATTCATGTATTAATTTACAGCCGCTTATAATGAATGGTATACGGATTCCAGTGGGTTCATTATTTTCAGTCGAATATGATATTGAACAAATTATAGATAAAAGCCGAAATAAAGAGTTTAAAGGTTTTATTATTCCGTATCAGGCGATTCAAAAATTTTGGTTTTTACGTTTAACGACATTGGCGATCTCTCCTGAAAATCGTAAGAGGGCGTTTAGTACCCATTTTGAACAGCAAGTACATAATGGGTTATTTAGTCCAGATACGACATTGTTAAAACAATTGGATGATGTTGCAAAGTCGCAACTTAGCGCGCTAAGTATCGGATAGTTTTTTATGTTAAATGTATGTTTTTCGCCACGCTATTTTGCTCAAACGCATACCAATAGCATGGAAAAACTGCTTGCTGTTGCAGAGCAATTACAGCAATTTAATCAAAATAACGTGAAGAACTTTGAATTTCACGAACCAAAAATATTAGACCCTGAGATTTTAAAAGCATTACATTCTCCTAAATATGTTGATGCATTTTTAACAGGACAACCGAATAAGTTAGCAACTTTCGCAGGCTTTAAACCGTGGAATGAGCAGTTGCGTGATGCGGTTTTGGCGATTAATGCAGGTCAATTGATAGCAACAGAATTGGCTTTTGAGCATGGGATTGCTGCAAATATTGCGCAAGGTTTTCATCATGCGCGCCCTGAATACGGTGGTTCATTTTGTACTTTTAATGGTTTGGCTTTGATTGCACAGCAATATCCAAATAAGCGAATCTTCATCTTAGACTGTGACCAGCATGGCGGGGATGGTACGGCTGAATTTACCCGTAAGTATGATAATTTATATAATTTTAGTATTTATGGTCTGGCTTTTGGTTATCCAACTTATGAACGTGCTGAAAGTCGCCATGTACATACTAAGAATGGAAGTTTTGCGCAGTATCTGATGGCATTGCATGAGGCGTTTCAAAAGGCACATGAATGGCAAGCAGATATTATTATTTATCAAGCAGGTATGGATTGCCATCAAGCAGATCCTTATGGTTCAGCGTGGTTCACAACTGAATTGATCAAGAAACGCGATGAAATGGTCTTTAATATGGCAAAAAAAGCAGGGATTCCGATCATGTTTGTTTTGGCAGGAGGCTATCAAGATTTAGAAAACTTAACCGCTTTGCATACGCAAACTTTTCATAGTGCGTATCAAGTGTATTATGGTGAATAGACGTATTTTTAAAATGAATGTATTTTCAATAAAAAGGTGCCTCCTCTATAAAGAGAAGGCACTTTAAATTGACCAATAAAAATATTAAGAAACAATAAGCTCTTCATTCACCAATGGAGTTTCTACGGTAAAGTTAGGCGGTGTGAGTACTGTTTTTCTTAACTCAGGTGAAAGCTCTGGATAATCAAGCGTGTAGTGTAAGCCACGGGATTCCTTACGCTCCATTGCACAACGTACAATCATTTCAGAAACCATGACCAAATTACGCAATTCAATCAAGTTCTTACTGACATGGTAATCTTGGTAATATTCCGTAATTTCCTTTTTCAGCATCTCGATACGATGCAAGGCACGTTGCAAGCGTTTGGTGGTGCGTACAATTCCGACATAGTTCCACATGGTTTGACGTAATTCATCCCAGTTTTGCAGAATCACGACATCTTCATCTGGATTGGTCGATTGTGACGCATCCCATTCAGGGACAGTTGGAAGATCAAAAGCTTGTCCAAATTTTGCTTCGATATCTTTGGCTGCACTCATTCCATAGACAAAACATTCTAAAAGAGAGTTACTTGCCATACGGTTAGCCCCGTGTAAGCCAGTATACGATGTTTCACCAATTGCATATAAGCCCGCAAGATCAGTTTGACTATGCTCATCAACCACGACGCCACCACAGGTATAATGTGCTGCTGGAACAACAGGAATCATCTCTTTGGTAATGTCGATTCCGAGTTCCATTAAACGTGCGTAAAGTGTCGGGAAATGCTCCTTCACAAATTCAGCAGGTTTATGGGTGATGTCAAGCCAGACATGACGTATGCCTAAGCGCTTAATTTCATAATCAATCGCACGTGCAACAATATCACGTGGAGCAAGTTCAGCACGCTCATCAAAACGGAGCATGAAGCGTTCACCATCAGGTAAACGTAAATATGCACCTTCACCACGCATGGCTTCTGTGATTAAAAATGAACGCGCTTGCGGATGATATAAACAAGTTGGGTGGAATTGGTTAAATTCCATGTTCGCTACACGACAGCCTGCACGATATGCCATCGCGATCCCATCACCTGTGGCAATATCAGGATTAGAGGTATAAAGGTAGGCTTTCATTGCACCACCACAGGCGAGGGCAGTAAATGGTGCTAAGAATGTATGTACTGTTTCAGTTTTTTCATCTAAGGCATAGAGACCAACAGCACGATTCTCTTGTTGGGTATGACCTAATTTATGTAAGGTAATGAGATCAACTGCGATGTAATTCTCAAAAATATGAATATTTTTCTTTTCTTGTGCTCTTTGAACCAATGTGGTTGAAATCGCTTTACCTGTTGCATCTGCAGAATGAATGATACGGCGCTGAGAATGTCCACCTTCACGAGTAAGGTGCAATTGCTCATCTTCATCTAAAGTAAATTGCACACCATGATTGAGCAGAAAGTCTACAGACGGGCGACCACCTTCAACTGTATGTTTCACTGCTTCTAATTCACATAATTGCGCACCTGCAATCATAGTGTCATCAATATGCTGTTGAATAGAATCTGTTTCATCGAGAACAGCAGCAACACCACCTTGAGCAAAATAAGTGCTCGCATCGGTCAGTGTCGATTTAGCTAAAACAGCAATATTAAAATGTTCAGGCAAGGATAAAGCTAAACTTAAACCAGCACCGCCACTACCCACAATAATCACATCAAATTGATGTGTTGTGTTTAAATTAGACATGTCCATCAGCTAATTTCAAAAAAGTCTGCTTATAACACTCTTTTTTTGAACAAATTACAATAGTTATACGTGTCAGATTTTAGTCTAAATACTAGATATAAGGACTTTTAAGAAATAATTAAGTAAAGTCTTGTTTTATAAAAAAATGAAAACATATTATTACGCAAAGACATCAAATAGTATGTTACAAACATTTTTAAGTAAAAACACAAGATGTAGGTTCGTGATAAATGAGTAATGGTCTAGTACAAAAGGGAATGTATGCAGCAGTCTTTACTGTCGCTGCGGCAACATCACAAGTTCAAGCTTCGACACCTGTTGATTTTTCAAACTTGGTAGAACAAGTCAGCCCTGCGGTTGTGAGTGTCAATGTTGTTAAAAAAATATCTCAGGAAGAATTGTTACAACAACAAGTTCCTGAAATTTTAAAACGTTTCTTTGGTAATCAGATCATTATTCCACAGCAGCGTGCACCACAAGAAAAAACAGCGTACGGTAGTGCTTTTTTTATCAGTAAAGATGGTTACTTATTGACAAACCATCATGTGGTAGAAGATGCATCTAAAGTGACCATCATGCTCAACGATCGTCGTGAGATTGATGCAAAAGTTGTTGGTAGTGATGAACGTACCGATGTCGCATTATTAAAAGTTGAAGGCAATAATTTCCCATCATTGTCCGTTGGGAATATTGACCAGCTTAAAGTAGGTCAACCTGTTCTCGCGATTGGTTCACCATTTGGTTTTGACTATTCAGCTTCTGCGGGGATTGTGAGTGCCAAATCACGTAATATGATGGGTGAAACTTCAGTTCCATTTATCCAAACTGATGTAGCTTTGAACCCAGGTAACTCTGGTGGTCCATTGTTCAATCAACAAGGGCAAGTGGTCGGTGTGAACTCTCGTATTTTTAGTGGTACGGGTGGTTATATGGGCTTGTCATTCTCCATTCCAATTGATGTGGCAATGGATGTCGTCGATCAACTGAAAAAGAATGGTAAAGTCACCCGTTCTTATCTGGGCGTAATGTTGCAAGATATTGATCGTAACTTAGCAGAAGCTTATAAACTAGATAAACCAGAAGGTTCATTGATTACTCAAGTTGCGCCTGACTCTCCTGCGGCAAAAGCAGGGTTTAGATCTGGTGATGTGATCATGAAATACAATGGTTCACCGATTTCTCGTACATCTGAATTGTTAAACTATCTGAATCGTACTCAACCAGGGCAATCAGTTCGTCTAGAAGTATTACGTGATGATAAGCCAAAAGTGATTTCTGCGACCTTAACCGTTGCTCCTGATGATACGCCTGCAAAAGAAGATGCGGTACAAAGTGCAACAAAGGCACGTAAAGGACCTGTTCTAGGTGTTGCTATTCGCAACTTAACTGAGCAAGAGAAAACTAAATCTGGTGTCAAAGGTGGTGTACTCATTCAGGATGTTACACTAGGTGGTTTGGCTGCACAGTCTCGTATTAGAGCAGGTGATATTATTACTCAAGTGAATAATAAGAAAGTGAACACTGCCAACGATTTTGTCGAGGCAGTTGCTGACTTGCAGAAAAATACCGTAGCGCGTGTGGCGATTGTTCGTGAAGGGCAACATGCGATGATTGGTTTACGTATTCAATAATAGAATTAATTTTGATGCGAATGAGCCACTCAAAGAGTGGCTTTTTTGTGTAAAAATATCCGTGTATTTAAAATCGAAGATTAAATTGTTTTAAAAATTAAAGTATTTTTAAAAGATTATCAGGGTAAGGAAATGTCACATGAGTTCATTATTTGATTTAACCATTCAAGTTAAACCAGAACATATCGATGTTTTAGGTCATGTGAATAATGTGGTGTATGTACAGTGGATGCAAGATGTTGCATCAGCACATATTGAACAATTAGGTGTAGGCTTAGAGCAATATCTTGAAATGAAACATGCAATGGTCGCTGTTGAACATCAAGTTCAATATCGTAAAGCGGCCATGTTGGAGGATGAGATCATTTTGCGCACGTGGTTGTATGACATCAATGCTTTGTATTCATTCCGCCAATATGCTTTTTTTAATGCCAAAGACAAAAGTCTATTATTTACAGGCAATACCAAGTGGGCATGTATAGAAATAGCCACTGGTCGTCCTAAACGCATGTCACCGACTTTTATTCAAGCGTATCAACCAATTGCTACGGATGTTGATCCTTATGATCTTAGCTCAATCGTGAGTATTTAAAAATTTTTAGCATTGGATTATGAAAAAATTAAAAGTATTAACAACACCTCGCTTGATTTTAGATGAGATTGGTACGGATGATGCAGCCGCAATTTTTGAACTATTTTCCAATGATGCTGTACTTGAGTTTTATGATGTTAAAAAATTAACTAGGCGTGAAAAAGCGCATGACCTCGTTGTGCGCTTTCATCAAAAGTGGCTAGATCAGCAAGCTTATCGTTATGCCATTCGCTTAAAAGATGAGAATTTCCCTCACTCATCGAGTACTCGATTGATTGGTAGTTTCGGGGTAAATCGTGTTTTAGAGGTTGAGGGTAAATATGGTGTCGTGATTGGATGTGAGCTGCATCCAGACTATTGGCAAAAAGGCTATATGTCGGAAGTTTTGAGTCGAATTTTAATGGAACTCAAAACCCAACCATTATTTGAAAAGAAAATCAGCTTTGTTGTTGCTGAAGTGTATGAGGGAAATGTAGGCTCGATGAATCTGCTTTTGAAGCATGGTTTTCAACAAGTTAAATCAAAAGTCGCTGAACAAATTCGTTTAAATTTAGAGATTAGTGCCCGACAGATTTTTAAACAAGATTTTGAATAGCGCGTATTATTTTTTCCGAGCTGAATCAGTCTTAAATTCTTTCAATATTCAGCACAATATAATCCTTTTCCTATAACGCCATTCTGCTATAATCCGTGCCAATTTCATAAACGCTTTTGCTATGTAGTTTTAATTTTCATACATAGCGCTATTCATTGTTCAAGGTAGCCCATGGCGCAAGCTAAAAAATCTGTTGATATTAAAAATATCCGAAACTTCTCGATCATCGCGCATATTGACCACGGAAAGTCGACACTTGCTGACCGTTTTATTCAAACCTGTGGCGGTTTGCAAGATCGTGAAATGCAAGCGCAAGTTCTTGACTCTATGGAGTTAGAACGTGAACGTGGGATTACTATTAAAGCCACATCTGTGACTTTGTATTATACACATCCAAATGGTCAAGAGTATCAATTGAACTTCATTGACACCCCAGGACACGTGGACTTTTCGTATGAAGTGTCACGTTCTCTAGCGGCGTGTGAAGGTGCATTATTGGTTGTGGATGCTGCACAAGGTGTTGAAGCACAGTCTGTTGCAAACTGCTATACCGCGATCGAGCAAGGTTTAGAAGTTTTACCCGTTTTAAATAAAATTGATTTACCACAGGCAGAGCCTGAGCGTGTGATTCAAGAGATTGAAGACATCATCGGAATTGAAGCAACTGAAGCACCGACTTGTTCTGCGAAAACGGGTCTAGGTATTGAAGGTGTTTTAGAAACATTGGTCAATGTGATTCCTGCACCAGAAGGTGATCGTGATGCACCATTACAAGCGTTGATCGTTGACTCTTGGTTCGATAACTACTTAGGCGTTGTGTCTTTGGTACGTGTGAAACAAGGTCGCGTGAAAAAAGGCGACAAGATGTTGATGAAATCAACAGGTCAAACGCACATCATTACTTCTGTTGGTATTTTTAATCCAAAGCACACTGAAACAGGTATTTTGGAAGCTGGTGAAGTTGGCTTTGTGATTGCTGGAATCAAAGACATCTTTGGTGCGCCAGTCGGGGATACGATTACCCTAGCAACAACACCAGAAGTTGCTACTTTACCAGGTTTTAAAAAGGTTAAACCTCAAGTTTACGCAGGTTTATTCCCGATTGATGCCAGTGATTTTGAACCGTTCCGTGAAGCTTTGCACAAACTACAAATTAACGATTCTGCATTGTTTTTTGAACCTGAAAGCTCAGATGCTTTAGGTTTTGGTTTCCGTTGTGGCTTCTTGGGAATGCTACACATGGAAATCGTACAAGAGCGTTTAGAGCGTGAGTACGATTTAGACCTGATCAGCTCTGCACCGACCGTAATCTATGAAGCATTGATGAAAAATGGCGATACTAAATACATCGACAGCCCGTCAAAAATGCCTGATGGTTCAACAGTTGAAGATTTACGTGAACCGATTGCAGAATGTCATATTCTCGTGCCTCAAGACTACTTGGGTAATGTCATGACTTTATGTGTTGAGCGCCGTGGTGTGCAAAAAGACATGAAATTTATGGCAAACCAAGTATCAATTACCTTTGAAATCCCAATGGCTGAAGTGGTGATGGATTTCTTTGATAAATTAAAGTCTTGTTCGCGCGGTTTTGCATCACTCGATTACAATTTTGTACGTTTTGAGTCTTCATCTTTGGTTAAGGTGGACGTGTTAATTAATGGTGATAAGGTTGATGCCTTAGCCATGATTTGCCATCGTCAAGATGCTCGTCATCGTGGTATTGCATTGGTAGAAAAAATGAAAGACTTGATTCCTCGTCAAATGTTTGATGTGGCAATTCAGGCTGCCATTGGTGCACAGATTATTGCACGTTCTACAGTGAAAGCGATGCGTAAAAACGTATTGGCGAAGTGTTATGGTGGTGACGTTTCACGTAAGAAGAAACTGTTATCTAAACAGAAAGAAGGTAAGAAACGTATGAAGCAAGTGGGAAGTGTTGAAATTCCTCAAGAAGCGTTCCTTGCTGTGTTAAAAGTAGACAGATAAAAACTAGAGGTCTGATTGCTCATGGATTTTGATTTTAATTTAATTCTCGTACCTGCGACGCTTATCTTTTTCGGCTTATGGTTGCTGGATAAGTTTGTTTTGAAGCAACGTGCAACAAAAGGTAAGGGGAATGAAAATTTTATCATTTCATGGGCTTACGACTTCTGGCCAGTGCTTGCAGTGGTTTTAGTGCTGCGTTCATTCTTTTTTGAACCGTTTAATATCCCGTCTGACTCTATGGTTCCAACCTTAGAAACAGGTGATTATATTTTGGTCAATAAATACCAATATGGCGTTCGTTTACCGATTACCAATACCAAGATTATCGATGTTGGTGAGCCACAGCGTGGCGATGTTGCCGTTTTCCGTTATCCTGAAAATCCGAAAATCAGCTATATCAAGCGTATTATTGGTTTACCAGGTGATCATATTGAATTTAATAATGGTCAATTGATCATCAATGGTAAAAATGTCGAGCAGATTCCGACTGAGTTCAGTCGTGAAAAAGATATTCTGGATACACCAAAGTCGATCTATTACTATGAAAAAATGGGTGAACATAAGCATTTAGTTCGCCTACTTGAAGGTCAAAATACACTGGTTACAGCATTTAACTATGCGCAGAAAAAACAAGACCTTCCGTATGTCGCTACTGCTAACGATCGCTTTGTCAAAACCAATGGGCAAAGTTGGGAAGTGACCGTACCAAAAGGTCAATATTTTGCGATGGGTGATAACCGTGACCAAAGTGCGGACAGTCGTTTTTGGGGCTTTGTACCTGAAGAAAACTTAACAGGTCATGCGATCTATGTGTGGATGCACAAAGAACCTGGTCTGAAAGTTCCATCATTTAGCCGTAATGGTACAATTAACTAAGAGCGCCATGTTCAGGTTTAAAATAAAGATCAATTTTTATTGATCTTTATTTTTATCTATTAAAACCTCAGTTTTCGTCACTTTGTAAGAAAAAACACGATAACAAATAATTACAACTAGTAAGTTGCATGAATTTTAAGGATAATAAGCATCTTAGATTTTTTGATAAATTTATAAATTTAATTGTTCAAAAGTCTATACCTTATTGAAGGTTGTGAAACAGTTTGAATCAATCCAATTGATCATTCCACGTCATTATTTTCAATTGGAATTAAGGATTATTCTTTTACCTGTTGGATATAAAAAATGCGTAAAAATCAACAAGGCGCTTCATATATTGGAATTTTAGTGGGGATAATTGCTGCAGCATTTCTATTGAAGATCATAGTTGCTGTATGGCCATTATATTGGGATGATCGGATGATTAATGATCAGATTTCTACATTGGTTAAGAATAGCCCATCAGACATCACGCCCACACAGTTTAGTTCCAAAATGGGACAGAATTTTGATATGAACAATATTCGAGATGTTAAATTCAACGATATTGCCACTGTATCGACAAAAGATGGTTTACAAGTGACTAAGAAATATGAAGTGCGAAAGCCTTTCATGCTGAATATTGATTTAGTCCTCACATTCGAGAAGAGTTTTGATAAAAGGTCAGTTGAAAGTAAGTGATCCTCGCTTACAAAGCAGAATTGGTTATCAGTTTAAACAATACGAGTTATTACAGCTCGCGCTGACACACCGCTCGGTGAGTCACAAATACAATTATGAACGCCTAGAGTTTCTAGGCGATTCATTGCTTGGGATGATTATTGCCAATTATCTCTATCATGAATACCCTCAGGAAAACGAAGGTCGCTTAACGCGTATGCGTGCAACTTTAGTGCGTCAAGAAGCCTTGGGTAAAATTGCCAATGATTTAAACCTTAGTAAAAGTTTAATTCTCAGTACAGGTGAATTGAAATCTGGCGGTCATCATCGTGAGTCAATATTGGCAGATACAGTTGAATCCATTATTGGTGCGATTTATACCGATAGTCAGGACTTACCATTATTACGTTCAATCGTGTTGAAATGGTATGAACCTTACCTTGAAAATATTGAACCAACGGATCAATTAAAAGATCCGAAGTCTCGCCTACAAGAATATCTACAAGCTCATAAAAAACATTTGCCGATTTATGAGGTTGTAGATATTCAGGGTGATGCACCGAATCAACATTTTAAAGTAGAATGTACCGTAGATGGCTTACCTAAAATGATGGGTGAGGGATCGAGCCGTCGCTTTGCAGAACAGGCAGTTGCGGCGGATTTTTTAAAGCTATTGGAGCAGTAAACTGCATGAATACACATTCCGATCACAACGATGCTGATCACGAGCCGTCTGAAAACGGCAATGACTTAATTAACCAGTTTTTTAGTTCGCAAGGGACAGAAATTCCTGCGGATTATAAAAGTGGATTTGTGGCAATTGTAGGTCGCCCGAACGTGGGTAAATCGACTTTGATGAACCATATTTTGGGTCAAAAGTTATCGATTACTTCGCGTAAACCACAGACTACTCGCCATAAAATTGTCGGGATCGACAGCCGTGAGACATCACAAGCGGTATTTGTAGATACCCCAGGGATGCACAAGAAAGAAGTGCGTGCCATTAACAAAATGATGAATCGTGCAGCGCATTCTGCATTGCGTGATGTTAATTTGGTTTTATTTGTTTTAGATGCAGACAAATGGACTCAGAACGATGAGTTGGTATTGGAAAAGCTGAAAAATGCAGATATGCCAGTGATTCTTGTGATCAATAAAATTGATACACTGGAAAATAAAAACCATGCTTTGCCATTGATTCAAGAACGTGCAAAATTAATGAATTTCGCAGAAATTGTTCCTGTATCTGCGCTACGTGGTGCAAATTTAGATCATTTGCGTAATACCATTGAAAAATATCTTCCATTCCAACCACCACTATATGCGCTAGAACAGTTAACAGACCGTTCTGAACGTTTCCTTGCGAGTGAAATCATTCGTGAGAAAATCATGCGTCAGTTGGGTGAAGAACTTCCATATGATTTAACGGTTCAAATTGAATCATTTAAAACAGAAGAGGCGACCATCAACGAAAAAACGGGTCGTCCTAAAGCAGCGTGTACTTATATCGATGCGACTATTTTTGTTGATCGCCCTGGACAAAAAGCCATCGTAATTGGTGAAAAAGGTGCTAAGCTGAAAAAAATTGGTATGGATGCACGTGTCGATATGGAAAAAATGTTCGAACAAAAGATCATGCTCACACTTTGGGTGAAAGTGAAAGGTGGTTGGTCTGATGATGAACGTGCACTAAAAAGTTTAGGTTATAGTGATATTTAATCGCTAAATTTTAAAGGAATAAAACTGTAATGATCAAAGTAATTGCTATTGTGACATGTATTTTCATGCTTCAAGGTTGTGTACATAAACTCGTTACAGTTCCTGTAAAAGTTGCCTATAAAACTACGAAAGGGGTTGTCAAAGGGACAGCCGCTGTCGTAGGTGCAGTCATCCCAGATGGTGATGACGAAGATGAAGAAAAAGATAAGAAAAAAGATTGATTATGATGAATCATCATTTCAGTGTGAGTGAAACACTGATTTATGCGTAATGAAGTTTTACATGGTTATTTAATTCATCATCGTAAGTACAGAGAACGTAGTCATATCGTCCACTTGTTTACGCAAGAGCATGGACGTGTCGATGGTATTCTCCGTCAAACACCCCCACCGCAATATCAGCCGATTACCTTAACGGCTTCTGGAAAATCTGAACTTAAAAATTTTTCTAAACTGGAAATACTCAATCAACCTGTTTTCTTTTATGGTGATGCGTTTTTTTCAGGTTTTTATTTAAATGAAATTATTCTTCGCTTATGTCCGCTAGAGCAGGAAATGCCTGATACTTTTGAGCAATATCATTTAACTTTACAGCATTTACAAAAATTGGCTGATCATTCACAAGCAGATTTATTTTTAAGACAAATTTTACGTCAGTTTGAACATGCATTATTAGAAGAATTGGGTTATCCCCTAGATTATGCACATGATTCAAATCAACACGAAATTATCGAAAATCAGCGTTATCAATTTCAATTGTCCGACGGTTTTATTCCTGTTGCACATAGCTCATCCGCGACATTGTCAGGACAGAAAATTCTCAGTATGGCAAATTATGAAAAGGGTATGGATTTTAATCCAGAACAGTTACAATTATTAGCCAAGCTGTATCGACAGATGATCACATCGTTACTGGGTGATCGACCTTTGAAAAGTCGTCAACTTTGGATTCAAAATGCTCAATCTAAATCATTGAGTCGTTAATTTCATTTTAGTTTTTCATTTATTGTTCATTAGGAAAATGTTATGGCTGCATTGCTAGGTGTAAACATCGATCACGTTGCAACACTCAGACAAGCGCGTGGTACAACTTATCCTGATCCTGTGAAAGCCGCACTGGTTTGCGAACAAGCAGGGGCAGAGGGCATTACTTTACATTTACGTGAAGATCGTCGTCATATCCAAGATGATGATGTACGTCGTATGCGTCCTGTGTTGAAGACGAGAATGAATTTGGAAATTGCTGTGACTGATGAAATGGTGGCATTCGCCAAAGAGATCAAGCCACATCATGTATGTTTTGTCCCTGAAAAGCGCCAAGAAGTGACCACAGAAGGTGGCTTGGATGTGGTTGGACATTTTGATGATGTAAAAGCTGCAACTCAGGCACTTACTGCGATTGGTTGTGATGTATCTTTATTTATTGATCCTGATTTTGCTCAAATTGATGCCGCAATTGCATGTGGTGCACCAACGATTGAATTACACACAGGTGCTTATGCGGAAGCTTATGATGAAGATACGCATCACCATGAATTAGAGCGCATTATCAAAAGTGTTGAATATGCTGCTTCTAAAGGTTTAGTGGTGAATGCAGGGCATGGCTTGAACCTGAAAAATGTTGCAGAAATTGCGGCAATTCCACAAATTCATGAGTTGAATATTGGTCACTCGATTATTGCTGAAAGTGTCTTTGTTGGCTTAGAACAAGCTGTGAAAGATATGAAAGTTGCGATTCAAGCAGCAAGTTAATTGTTTTTGTAAGTTGGTTTTTTAAAGTTAGTTATTTTTGTTTTACCTTATTGAATATTGATCATGTCAAATTTGAATTATGATGAACTGATGCAACCAGTGATTGCTTTTTTAGGCTGTGAAACGCCAAAAGTTTGGTTGGATGAGGCATTGAACAATCTCCCTTTGCTTATGCAAGATCATGCAAACTGTGAAAAGAAAGCAGCTGGAACTGCGATGAATTTAATGTTCCGCTATAGCTTTTTTACCGATTTGCAGGTGAAGTTGGCGCAACTTGTTCGTGAAGAAATGTTGCATTATGAGCAAGTTTTAGAGTTTATGACCAAACGCGGTCAAGAGTGGCAGGGTTTAAGTGCAGGTCGTTATGCAGGTGGTCTGCGTAAGGAAATCCGTACTTATGAGCCTGAAGCTTTGATTGATATTTTAGTGATAGGTGCTTTTGTGGAAGCACGTTCGTGTGAGCGTTTTTATGCTTTAGCACCGATTGTGGATGAAGAGTTAGGGCGTTATTATCGATATTTGTTGAAGTCTGAATCTCGTCATTATGAAGATTATTTGACTTTGGCTTTGGATGTTGCCAAAACTGCGAAGTTGAAAGATCCTGAAGAGGATATTCAACAACGGATTGAGTTGATTCGTGAAGTGGAAAAAGAATTAATTTTAAGTCCAGATAAGTTATTCCGCTTTCATAGTGGCGTACCGATGAAAGCTGTTGCTTGATGTTTTAAATGTTTAAAGAGAGGGAAGTGGTGACACTTCCTTTTTTTTTGTTTTGACAAAGCCAAGTTTTTACCCCAATATTTTAAGCACTCTTTAACAGCTTATATAAATCAATAACTTGCAAGTTTAATAAAAAACTTGGGTATTTTACATATTTTTGAAATAACTCTATGTTTTTATTTTGTTTGTGGTTAGAATTTTACTGTTCACTGCCATGTAGGCAGCTTAGAAAACTGATGAAACAGTGTTGCAGGGTCATAAAACGTTCACTGCCATGTAGGCAGCTTAGAAAAGCAGGATCAAGAACTTTTTGATTAGCAGTGTGTTCACTGCCATGTAGGCAGCTTAGAAAAGCAGGATCAAGAACTTTTTGATTAGCAGTGTGTTCACTGCCATGTAGGCAGCTTAGAAATTTTCACACATGGAATGGATTAATTTTAAGAAGTTCACTGCCATGTAGGCAGCTTAGAAAATCAGTCAACACTGTTGGATCATCAACGCCATGTTCACTGCCATGTAGGCAGCTTAGAAAGTACTTATCTCGTGCCTTAACTGAAGAAAATAGTTCACTGCCATGTAGGCAGCTTAGAAAACTAACAGTTGAAGCATTAGCTTGATTAATTAGTTCACTGCCATGTAGGCAGCTTAGAAAGATTGATTTAGAAGAAGTCATAGAAGCACAAGGTTCACTGCCATGTAGGCAGCTTAGAAATGAATTTACGTCAGCCCATTTTCGGGCTCACGGTTCACTGCCATGTAGGCAGCTTAGAAAAATGCAGTTAATATCCATCCAATTGAGCTTGT
>NZ_SGSX01000035.1:0-15006 GCF_004209355.1 Acinetobacter sp. WCHAc060025
GTTTAAAACTAAAAAATAATTGTAATTTTTTTATAATTTTCAAAAACTTAAAAAACCAAACCTTTACCCAACCTTTATTTTATAATATTAATATTTTGTATTAATTTATTATTTTTTAAAACAAATTAAATATATTTGACATTTAAAATATAAATGCCATTTTATATTTAATTTACTATCTTATGGACGATTTAAAATGGATTTAAAACGCTCAATTACAACAGGTCAAAAATTACGTGGCGCAGATAAAATGTCACGTATTCCTGTAAAAATTATTCCGACTAAACAAATTCCCAAAAAGCCTGAATGGATTCGCGCCAAAATTAGCCATCCAGAAGAAATCGCGCAGATTAAAAGCCTATTACGTCAGCAAAAACTACATACTGTTTGTGAAGAAGCTGCTTGTCCAAACCTGCCCGAATGCTTTGGTGGTGGCACAGCAACATTTATGATTATGGGCGATATTTGTACCCGCAGATGCCCTTTCTGTGATGTGGCTCATGGTCGTCCGAATGCCTTAGATATTAATGAGCCCAAACATTTAGCTGAATCGGTGAAAAATTTAAATCTGAAATATGTGGTAATCACTTCTGTAGATCGTGATGATTTAGTAGATGGTGGTGCACAACATTTTGCTGATTGTATTCACGAAATTCGTAAAACGAGTCCAGATACATTGATTGAAATTCTTGTACCTGACTTTCGAGGAAGATTAGATATTGCCTTAAAAATTTTGAGTGAAACGCCACCCGATGTGTTTAATCACAATATTGAAACTGTGCCACGTTTATATCGTGCCATGCGTCCAGGTTCAGACTATCAACATTCTCTTGATTTATTGAAAAAATTTAAACAACTCCGACCAGATATTGCGACCAAATGCGGTTTAATGGTTGGGCTTGGAGAAGTGGAAGCTGAAGTGATTGTATTGCTAAATGATCTCAGTGATCATGCCGTGGATTATGTCACCATTGGACAATATTTACAGCCTTCAAAATCTCATGCACCCATT
The DNA here is from genome assembly GCF_004209355.1 of Acinetobacter sp. WCHAc060025. Classification (NCBI taxonomy): domain Bacteria; kingdom Pseudomonadati; phylum Pseudomonadota; class Gammaproteobacteria; order Moraxellales; family Moraxellaceae; genus Acinetobacter; species Acinetobacter sp. WCHAc060025. Next base: position 1,013 of record NZ_SGSX01000035.1, read on the forward strand.
CATCGTTTTGTTTCACTTCAGGAATTTGAGCATTATCAAACTCATGGGCAATTACTAGGGTTTAAAAATATCTGGAGTGCGCCTATGGTTCGTTCAAGTTATTTTGCTGATCGCCAATTTAAAGGTGAAGCTGTACCTAAACCCTTTTCACGTGAAAAAATCTAATCTTTGTTACAGATAAAGCGATTTATTCCAACCAAAGTTGTATATGTTTTACACGACTTTTTTCATAAAATTTAAACTGAAAATATTTTTATAATGTGTAACTCTACGATTTTTAAACCGTGATGGATGAGTAATTCGTTGGATAGAGGTTATCCGTATTCAACAAATATAAAATCCGATAAATATAATAAATACAGTATGTTGATGAATATAGCTCAATCATGAAGGAATATGATATGAATCTATGGAATAAGTTGCAGCGTTCTCCACAACACCTGCAAACAACTCATTTTGTGAATATGGACTCAATTACATCAGCACCATTATTTACACTCACTGAAGAAGAACAACCTTCTCTATTTCGTCGATCTATTCAACATAAACATCAAGATTTGCTCAAAATTGCTGAAGATTCAGGTATGGCGATTGGGGTGACAGATCATCAAGGAACACTACTTTGGACATGGAGTAGTCGTCCTATGCTCTCTTCAGCAGAGCAAGCTCATTTTGTCGAGGGCGGTCATTGGTCAACTCAAGCTGTAGGAACCAATGCAATTGGATTGGCACTCAACAATCATATAGCAAGTTGTGTTTATTCTCATGAGAATCAAATGCATAGCGTACGTGATTGGGTATGTTATGCAACGCCAATTTTAGACCCAATATCTGGGCAATTTCATGGGGTTATTAACCTTTCGACTAAATATAAAAAACATACGTCACTTGGACTTTTAGCTGTAGAGCATTGCGCTGAATTAGTAAAGCGCGCGATTCAATTCGAACAAAAAAATGTTTTATACATAAAAGCTTTGGGAACTCCTCAAGTACAGTTTAATCAACAAACGATCCCTCTTACACATCGGCAAATTGAGATCCTCTGTATGTTGGCATTATATGCAGAAGGGATTAGTTTAAATGAATTGCACTATGCGCTTTATGGTGACCGCAATATTAGTGAAAAAACGCTAAAAGCTGAACTTTCCCAACTCAGAACATTATTGCCTGACTGCATTCTTTCACGCCCCTATAAATTAGCATGTGAAGTACAAACTGATTTTTTACGTGCTGAAAAATCACTAGATGCAGGCTTCTTAGCCAGCATTTTTTCACTCTATAAAGGGAGTTTTTTGACAAAATCGGAAAGCCCTGTTTTATCTTCGTGGCGTGATTGTTTCGATGCTCGTTTAAGCCATCTGATTTATCAAATGGAAGACATTGATCAACTTATCAAATTGGTTGGACGTGTTCCAGACCGAATTGATGCCATGCATCGTTTGCTCGAATTACTTCCATCCAACCATCAACTGAGAGAGAAAATTTTACAAAGGCTTTGATTCAATTCGCTTCTCTACTTACAAAAATATTAGCTAAGGTCAAAGCCCTTAGAAAAAGTAGCTACTATTCAATTAACAGCCTCTTTCTATACCCCTTCATAGAATGAATAGGCTGAAATTGCTGTTATTTTGATTAAGCCTATATCGGGTAAAAAATTCTGTATCAGCAAATATTTTGGTTAAGCTTCTTTCAACCATCAATTGCATTTATTTAAGGTGAAGCAACTACTTATTTTAAATAATAATTTTTCATACTAACTCTACCTTCCAATATCTTTTTATACTTCGTTAATTGTCGCATTTGCTAGGATATGTTTACATTTTAAGTATAGAATTTACTCGGTAAAAGGAACCAAATAAATATACAAGCTAATGCAACAGCCCCCTCATAACTACACTTTAGAGCTGATCATAACTTGTTACTATCCCTCTAAATTGTTTCAACCTACAAAAGGATCAGCAGGCTTTAGTTACTGTTCTACTAGCAGGAAAAGTATGATGGGGTTAAAGGGCATATTGTGATTAATTTATTTTGCAATAGACGGAGCAAACAAGTGGAATTAAGAAATAATTCCCCTGAAAACATAACATTTTGATCGCTAGTCATAAAAAAACCAGTTCAAAAGAGCTGGTTTTTTTATGTATTTAGATAAGATTAGAACAAACGATTCATACCATTCAAGGTCGCTACACGATAAGCTTCTGCCATCGTTGGGTAGTTGAACGTGGTTTCCACAAAATACTTAATGGTATTGTTACCACTTTGCATCACGGCTTGACCAATGTGGATAATTTCCGCAGCGTTATTACCGAAACAATGTACACCAAGCAACTCTAACGTATCACGATGGAACAAGATTTTAAGCTCGCCCACAGTATCACCTGTGATCTGCGCACGTGCCAAATGACGGAACGATGCTTGACCCACTTCATACGGAATTTTTTCTTCAGTCAACTGACTTTCAGTTTTACCAAAGAACGAAATTTCTGGGATGGTATAAATTCCTGTTGGAATATCTTTCACAGGTTTAACATCAAGCTCACCGCTCATATTCGAACCTGCACAACGACCTTGGTCATAAGCAGCTGAAGCAAGCGATGGCCAACCGATGACATCACCCGCAGCATAAATATTTGCAACTTCAGTTTGATACTGATCATTGACCGCAAGCTGACCACGACTGTTTGGTGTGATACCTACATTTTCAAGACCTAAGCCATCGGTATTCCCTGAACGACCATTACACCACAAGATCGCATCGGCTTTGATTTTCTTACCACTTTGTAAATAAAGCACTACATGATCATCAGCCGTTTCTAAATGATCAATTTGCTCATTGTGACGAATCAACACACCTTGTTCACGTAAGTGATAAGACAATGCATCGGCAATTTCGTCGTCTAAATAGCTAAGAAGCTGATGTTGAGTATTGATCAAATCAACTTTATGATCTAAACCGATGAAAATAGACGCATATTCACAGCCAATTACACCTGCACCATAAATGATGATTTTATGAATCGTAAAATCTAAATCTAAAATTTTATCTGAATCAAACACACGTGGGTGATTAAAATCTAAGCCTTGAGGATGATATGGACGGCTACCTGTTGCAACCACCAATTGTTCATAACCCAAAGTTTCTTTGATGCCATCTTCACCAAAAATAATCACGCTATTTTGATCTTGGATATATGCTCGACCGTGGAATACATCAATATTGTTACGATCATAAAAACGTGAGTGCGTATCCACTTGTTGTTGGATGACTTTATGTGCATTACGCAATACTTGTTTCATGGTGAATTGTTTCCAATCCCCCACTTTTTTAAACATCGGATCACGTTGGTAACGAATGATGCTCGAAACAGTTTGACGCAGTGCTTTACTTGGAATTGTTCCTACGTGAGTACAGTTACCGCCAAGTTGTTCACGTACATCAACGATCGCAACACGCTTACCCGATTTAGCAAGCTTCATTGCCGCGCCTTCACCAGCAGGTCCTGAGCCAAGTACGACTGCATCGTATTTCACATAATTCCCACTAACGACTTCTTTCTTACGTGGCATTCAAAGCTCCTTATATTCAATTCAGTCTAAGTCTTATGCGATATTATGAACTAAACTTGAATAATTTTCTGTATTTCACATGCATATATTCTGTGATAACCACATTTAGTATATGAATAGTGTTTTTACCCCATCTTTTGCCATTTCAGCTATAATGTTAAGCATATCCCCCGTAGAAAACAGTGGAAAAGTTGAATATGTCAGAGAACCGTAAACCAGAACAGGGTGTCAAGTTACGTGGTGCAGAGAAAGTCGCGCGTATTCCTGTAAAAGTTATCCCAACGGTTGAAGCACCTCGAAAGCCTGATTGGATTCGTGTAAAAATGGCTGCGCCTGATGAAGTTCAACGTATTAAAACCACTTTGCGTGCGCAAAAATTACATACTGTCTGTGAAGAGGCTGCTTGTCCGAATCTACCTGAATGTTTCGGTGGTGGTACTGCAACCTTTATGATCATGGGTGATATTTGTACGCGCCGTTGTCCATTCTGTGATGTAGCACATGGTCGTCCAAATGCACTTGATCCTGATGAACCACGTCACATGGCTGAAACCATTGCTAATCTTGGTTTGAAATATGCCGTAATTACATCTGTAGACCGTGATGATCTATTAGATGGTGGTGCGCAACATTTTGTCGATTGTATTAAAGAAGCACGTTCGCAAAGCCCTAAAACATTATTAGAAATTTTAGTCCCAGACTTCCGTGGTCGTATGGATATTGCCCTACGTATCATGACTGAATGTCCACCAGATGTGTTTAACCACAACATCGAAACTGTGCCGCGTTTATATAAAGCAATGCGTCCGGGTTCAGATTATCAGCACTCTTTAAATTTATTGAAAATGTTTAAAGAATATTGCCCTGATGTGCCAACGAAATGTGGTTTGATGGTGGGTATTGGTGAAACTGAAGAAGAAGTGATTGCGTTGTTGGATGATCTTCACGCACATGGTGTGGACTATGTGACGATTGGTCAATACTTACAACCATCGAAAGAACATGCGCCAATTGACCGTTTTGTAACGCCTGAAGAGTTTGAACGTTATACTGCACATGGGCAAAAGCTTGGTTTCCGTAATATTTGGGCAGCGCCTATGGTTCGTTCAAGCTACTTTGCTGATCGTCAATATTATGGTGAGCCAGTTCCGCAAGTACGTCGTAAAGCAGATCCTGCAAAGAAAATTGCAGTACAAACCATTGAAGCTTGATTAAAATTTTGCTTTGAAAATGAAAAGCCAATCGGAAATGATTGGCTTTTTCTATTTAAGCTTGATACTTATAAATTTATCTACATTTACCTACTGTTTTCCCTTCAATCATACTGTTTGAAGATTGAAGTTTTGTCACTGGAGAACAATAAAAATTACCCGAAATCATAGCCTTGTCTAAGCTAATCACAGCAGGTGCTTGAACATCGCCTTCGATCATGGAGTTAATCAGTTTAACCGATCTCGCTGTCGTCGCTTGAACATTTCCTGAGACAGAAGAGTTATTTAAAACCAAACTTGCGCCTTTTTGAACAGTGATCGTGCCATCTACAGATGATAGATTCACTGTACATGTTGCGCCTGCGGGTACAGTCAGACTTCCTACAGCATTATTACTAATTGTACTACTACAATTTGCTGCAAAAGTAAGTTGAGCGGTTGCTAAACCAGCGGTCACCATAACGGTTTTTAGAAAAATATTTTTCATATAGAACATCCTCGGAAATTTTAAAATTTTATTTAAATTAAACTTATTATTTAAAACATCTTTATAGTATGTGTTTTCATATGACGTTTTGATTACAGATCTGTTGATAATTATTAGTGCTACGTAAAGTTTGTAAGCCATCTGCGTCAATCATGTTCAAATTGTGAAGTGATGATATACAAGCTGTAAATCTAGTATAGATATGCACATAGTGATAAAAAAACCGACACTTTAAAGTATCGGTTTTCACATTCAATGATATTTAAGTTTGCTGTTAAAGATTAAGCTTTCAACCATTTTTCAGCTTTAGCTTGATCTTCAACTTTCAGCTCTACAGTCGTCAGTTGTACTTCCCCACCTTGCAGTTCAAACTGAATAAATTCGTCACGACGGAACGCATAAATAGTATATGTACCCTGCTGTTTTGCATATTTTGCTAACAATTTTTCAGATGCCTTCAAGCCATCGATTGCGATGATCACATCATTGGCAGAAAGACCAGCTTTTGCACCTACACCCTCACGATTGGCTTGCTGAACCAAAACACCTTCTGGCTTTTCAGTAATTTTCAAACCAAATGGTAAGGTCTTTTCATTTTTCAATGTGTAACTTAAACCAAATTCAGGGAACAATTGATCCAGTGGTAATTCATCTGTGGTATTAATCAGATGGTTTACTTGTTCAATCCAATTGTCGCCCGTTAATTCATTGCATAATTCAACAATAGTACGTTCATTGACTTGAATGCCATTTTGCGTATTTTCATATAAACGACGCATCAAAGCATCCAAACTTGAACCTCGTAAACGCAATCCTAAGTCTAAACACAGTGCCACTAAACAGCCTTTGTTGTAGTAACTCGTACCCGCATTATTTGAGTTTTCATCTTGGCGATAGAATTTAATCCATGCATCAAAACTTGACTCAGATACAGTTTGGATAAAACGTCCTGGATTTTGCAAATAACGATCAATTTGACCTTTAAGCAATTTCAAATAGGAGTCTTGAGAAATCACGCCACTACGGAACAATATCAAATCGTCGTAATAAGATGTAAAGCCTTCAAAAATCCATAATAAAGACGTCAAGCTTTCTTTATTTAAATCATAATTGGCTAGGTTTTCAGGACGAATAAATTTAACCAACCATGAGTGAAAATATTCATGACTACATAAACCAAGGAAACGCTGATAATCCGCTGAAGGTTCAGTCGGCTCATCGGCCTTGGGTAAATCATCACGTGGTGAGATCAAACTGGTACTGTTTGGATGTTCCAAACCACCATAACTATTACCTGTTGCCATGGTCATAAAGGTATAATTTTCAAATGGTGCTGAACCAAACATTGAAATTTCAGTGCTACAGATTTTTTCAATGTCTTGCTTCATCCGTTCAGCATTCATTTTATGCTGACCTGACACCACAAATTCATGTGGAATGCCGTTCGCTTCAAAGCTAAAACGAGTTTGATCTGCAAGCTCAAATGGTGCGTCAATCAACTGCGCATAATTATCCGCTTTTAAGGTATAACGCCCTTTCACCAAACTTTTTGAAACTAAACCTGTCGCAAGTTGGAAATGTTTAAGTTCGTCTGGAAGGAACACTTCTAATTCAACTGCTGAATTTTCTTGATCTTGTAAACCCAAACAGATACATGCTGGATTGACATATAAACGGGTTTGGTCAACGTATGCACCACGTACAGATAGATCATACGCATAAACATCATACTCAACTGTAATCAGTTCATGATCCGTATTAAATAAACGCCATTTATTCTTTTCGAATTTACTGATTTGAAGTTGACGACCTGCTTCATCATAGGCTTTGACAGATTCAATATGTTTGGCAAATTCACGAATTAAATAACTGCCTGGAATCCAAGTTGGGAGTGATAAAACTTGCGTTGGATTGGCAACAAAACGTAAGGTAACATGGATGAGATGCTGACGAAAATCGTCGAATTCAATTTGATAATGCAACATAAATATATATTCGAAAATAGACAGTGAAATATTACCAATTAGATTAGCATTTTTTTACAAAGTCGGGCGATTTTAGTCTAAATTGTCTACAATTCTTACTGGCGAAGTCCTTAAAAAAGGCATAGCATTCGCAAAGTTTGTGCACTCTTGCCATAGGATTGGCTTAAAAGGTAAATCTGTTGAAAATATTCGCGTCTTTCGTTGCGGTTGTGGGCTTAGTCTGTTCCACGCTTGTCAATGCTGCTCTACTAAATATTAATCCGCAATCTGTTGAAGCTGAAGCTTGGACCATATTAGATACGCAAACGGGTCAAACCATTGCAGAATATAATAGTCATGTCCAACGTGCTCCCGCTTCAATGACCAAGATGATGGTCGCTTATATCGCTTTAAAAGAAATAAAAGCGGGACATCTTAAAAAAGAAGAGATTATTACCGCAACACCTGTTGTGCAAATGGTGCAATGGGATGAATCCCAAATGTATCTTAAACAAGGTGAACAGATTTCGATTGATCAATTGCTAGCAGGTTTGATTGTCATGTCTGCCAATGATGCAGCGGTGACATTGGCAGAACGCATTTCAGGTGATGTCCCTACCTTTGTCGCACGTATGAACAAAGAAGCACAAGCTTTGGGGATGAAAGACACTCACTTTGCCAATTCACCTGGTATCACCATGCCAGACCATTTCTCATCTGCGCATGATATGGCACTGCTTGGACAAGCTGTTACTATGCAAACACCTGAATATATGCATTATTCAGTGATGCCAAGTTTTAGTTATAACCAACGTTTTCACCATGCAACCAACCTTGTTTTAAAGTCTGACCCTAGTGTCGATGGTTTAAAAACAGGTTTTACTAAAGCTGCTGGATACAACTTAGCCTTAACTGCACACAGACCTTCTGGTGTAGAGGAATCACCCGATCGTCGTTTAATCGTGGTGGTCATGGGTGCAAAAAATGCCATCAAACGTGCTGAAATCGCACATAAACTTTTAAACTTAGGTTATGCCTATACCCGTGATGAAGTCGCAATCAAAGATAAGCAATTGATCGCAGAACTTCCAGTGATTAAATCAACGTTGAAAATGTTTAAAGTAGAAGCGAAGAAACCACAATTAGTGACTACTTCACTATATAACGATCCTACACCAATTGATTTGATGACGTTTGATGTGATGAATAGTCGTGTGATGAAGACTGACCTAAATGGAACTTTGACTGCTGTTGAACCACTGACAACCACACAAACTCATTTGAATGTTCAACTGAATGAAACAGCACTTACAGCACCTTTAGAAAAAATTATGCATCTGGCTAAAGTGAATGTATATCAAGACAATCAATTGATTCAAAGCTTTGATATAGAAGATGAAGTTCATATTGAACAAGCTTCATGGTTTGAGCGTTTACTGGAATGGTTAAGTTCATTTTTTAAATAGTCAATCAACCTCAAATAAAACCAACTAAAACAGTTAGATTTATTGTAATTATGTAACTTGTATTACAAAAAAAACCGAAAATACAAATGAGGATGGCATATTAAACCATCCTCTATTTTTATAACTACTATTAGGTTTTTTCTATGTCAAATCTTCATCATATCGTGATCGTTGGTGGTGGCGCAGGTGGATTGGAGTTGGTCACACAACTCGGTGATACGCTCGGGAAAAGTAAAAAAGCAAAAATTACTTTGGTCGATCAAAAGCTTACTCATATTTGGAAGCCCTTATTGCATGAAATTGCAGCAGGCACAATGAACCCGAGTGATGAAGAAACCAATTATTATGCACATGCGGCAAAACATCATTACGAATTTGTTTTAGGTCGCTTTGAACAACTCAATCGTGAAAACAAAACCATCGTTCTCAGTAAAACACAGTCGGGGAAATACGACTCAAATCAAGACTCAATTGAACTCAGTTATGACACTTTAATTCTTGCTGTCGGTTCGATTTCCAATGACTTCAATACCTCAGGTGTAAAAGAGTTTTGTCACTACTTAGATAGCCGCCAACAAGCTGAAATTTTCCAACAAGATTTACTGCATTTGTATTTAGATGCGCAAAATAAAAATATTGATCGTGAATTGCAAATTGCCATTATTGGCGCAGGTGCAACTGGCGTTGAACTTTCTGCGGAATTGGTTCAAGCCAAGCAAAATTTTTATAAATATGGATTAAATAAAATTAATCCAAACAATGTCAAAATCACACTCATTGAAGGCGCAGAGCGAATTTTACCTGCTCTCTCTGATAAAATTGCTGAACATGCAACGCATCAGTTGAAACGTATGAAAATTGATGTCCTTACATCAAAGCGTGTTGAAAAAGTCGATGCAGATAAAGTTTATTTCAATGATGGAACTTCTGTCGATGCACAGCTCAAAGTTTGGGCGGCTGGAATTAAAACACCAAAAGTCATTGCGGATTTAGAAGGTTTTGAAAAAGACCGTATGGGACGAATCAAAGTCTTTGCAACTTTACAAACTCAAGCTGATCCAAATATTTTTGCCTTTGGTGACTGTGCACATTGTATTTTAGATGCTCGTGAAGCCCCGCTTGGTCCACGTGCGCAAGTCGCAAGCCAACAAGCAGCATTTCTTGTTGATGCGATGAGTGCTCGCTTAAAAGGTCGCCCGCAACCAATGTTCCAGTTTTCTGACAAAGGCTCATTAGTTTCGCTCAGTGAAAATAAAGCTGTGGGTGAATTACTTGGACAAGTCAATGTTCAAGGCTTTGTGGCAAAGTCGATGTACGTTTCATTGTATCGTATTCACCAAGCGACCATTTATGGCTATGCCCATGCAGGTTTATTGACGGCTAAAGATTTTGTTACACGAAAAATTGCGCCGAAAATTAAATTGCATTGAAATTTAACATTTCGCCCTTATTAATGATAAAACGCTCAAAATACAGCTGAAAATGCAATTTTTTAGTAATTTTAGTCTACAAAAATTGCATTTCACTTTATGATGTAAGCTTAAAATTTTTCGATTACCGAATGGATCAATAACATGACTGCTATTGCAAATAACAACGTGGTTTCTTTCCACTATACGTTGACTAACGCAGAGGGCGAAACTCTAGACAAATCACAAGGTGAACCACTTGCTTATTTACACGGCGCAGGTAACATCATCCCTGGTTTAGAAAAAGCTTTAGAAGGTAAAACTGTAGGTGACAAATTTACAGTAACGATTCCAGCTGCTGAAGGTTATGGCGAATATAACCCTGACCTTGTTCAAGAAGTTCCAGCGCAAATGTTCCAAGGTGTTGAAAACATCGAAGCGGGCATGCAGTTCCAAGCTCAAACTGATGACGGCGTTCAAATCGTAACAGTTAAAGCAATTGAAGGCGAAAACGTAATCGTTGATGCTAACTTCCCGTTGGCTGGTCAAGACCTTACTTTTGAAGTTGAAATCGTTGAAGTACGCGATGCTTCTCCAGAAGAATTAGAACACGGTCATGTACACGGTGCAGGTGGTCATCACCACTAAGATCTGACCGATCTGATCAAAAGGCAAAGTTTTTACTTTGCCTTTTTTATGGATGAAAATATAAGATTAAAGTACGGACGAGTATAAAGAGTAATGATGCAACGACAACTCATTTGGTTTCGCCAAGACTTACGTATCCAAGATCATGCCGCACTTTGGCATGCAACCCAGTCTGGACACACCACTGCCCTCATTATTCTTTCGCCTGAACAATGGAGAATCCATCATGATGCTCCGATTAAAATCGACTTTTATTTACGTCAAATTGAACAGCTTAAACACAGTCTTGAATCACTCAATATTCCGCTGATCATCAAAATTATTCCTTTATGGAAAGACCTTACCCAAGAGATTCTCAAACTTTGTCATGATTTAAATATTGAAAATGTACATGCTAATATTGAGTGTGGTGTCAATGAATTGAATTGTGATTTTCAAATCCAAAAAGCTCTCAATCAACATCACAAAGACCTGATTCTGCATCATGATCGAAGCATTTTCCCTATCGGTTCGATTCGTAATAAATCCAATCAACCTTATCAAGTGTTTGGTGCATTTAAGAAATATTGTTATGAACAACTCAGTATTTCAATTCCACACTGCTATCCCGAACCTGAAATTCAACAGCCTATAGCCTTAGAAAAGTTAGACCATTTAGAAATATCAAATCATTCGAATATTCCGACATTCAGCGATCTTGGTTTTCATGATGATATTAACCATGAAAATGCACATTATCCTGTTGGGGAAAAATATGCGCATGAATTATTAGATCAGTTTATTGCAGATCAAGTGCAACATTATCAAGCTGAACGTGACTTTCCAAATATTCAAGGGACGAGTCAGCTTTCTGCATATTTAAATATTGGGATACTTTCAATTCGACAGTGCTTGAATGCCCTATTCCGTGATCAGCAAGGTTATTTCCATATTGACAATATTGGGCAACAAACGTGGTTAGATGAACTGCTATGGCGAGAGTTTTATCAACATATTTTGTTTGATTTTCCACGTGTTTCAAAGCATTTACCGTTTAAAGAAATGACTCAAAAACTTCAATGGCGTGATGCACCTGAAGATCTTAAAGCTTGGCAAATGGGACTTACGGGCATTCCAATTGTCGATGCAGGCATGCGCCAGCTTTTACACACGGGATGGATGCATAATCGTGTGCGGATGATTGTTGCGATGTTTCTCACTAAGAATTTACTGATTGATTGGCGTTTAGGCGAACAATGGTTTATGCAACATTTGATTGATGGCGATTTGGCAGCCAATAATGGTGGTTGGCAATGGTGTGCGTCAACAGGTACAGACTCTGTTCCCTATTTCCGTATTTTCAATCCTATTAGCCAATCACAGAGATTTGATGCACAAGGTGATTATATTCGGCAATGGGTTCCTGAGTTGGCACATTTAGATACAAAATCTATTCATGAACCTTATGCGAAACATTTAAATATTGAGCTGGATTATCCAAAACCGATTGTGGATTTAAAACAAAGTCGAATCCGAGCAATTGAAGCTTTTAAGCAACTTTAATCACTTAAAAGCTTTCATTGTGGATCTACTAACCCACTCGTCGATAAGTGTTTAATTGTTCAAGTATTTGTTTTACTGGTCGTTCGATGGATTCAAAGTAACAGTAATATTTAAATACGCTATCTAGTGCAACATAAATGATTTTTTGTTCTGAAACTGACCAAACTTGTGCATGATTTGAACCTGACAAGGTACTGCCACTGAGTTGAAATAAATATAAATCTTGTTCTCGTTGTAGTGCTTTTCCACTCACTTGTTCGTTTGTATTCGATAATAGACGGCAATTTGTATTAATCAGCCATTTTTCACTGAACCACAATTGTAGCAAGTCACCTAAGCATAATTTTTTTTCAGAAAATGGCCAAACATCTATAGAAGCATGCTCTACTTCTACATAATATTGTTCAGGATTTTGTAGAATAGACAGATAATTGTCTTGATAAAAAGAGAGGTTTTCAAAAATTTGAGAAATCGTAAGCGTATTCATTCGCTGTCTCCTATTTAGCCATTTTAGTGCTGGCAAGTTGGTTAAATCCACACGGTTTAAGCATTGCTTAAACTCACTTTATGAATTTAATCTAACAAGCAAATTTAGCTGTTGCAAGCTTTTCAATTATTTTTTCTGAAAGTTTTCAGTTTTTTGATCAAATTAAAAGCATATAACTAAAAAATGAAGCCAACATGACAATTAAGGCTTGACCCCTTTTTAAATCTCCTTATAATCGCATTCAGATTCTCCAATAGCTCAGTCGGTAGAGCGACGGACTGTTAATCCGCAGGTCCCTGGTTCGAGCCCAGGTTGGAGAGCCAAATACTAAAAAGCCCACTCATTATGAAGTGGGCTTTTTTTATATCAATATTTTAAGCTGCCGACATGGCAGTGAACAACACATGTTGCAATCAGGCGTTATGACTCCTTTTCTAAGCTGCCTACATGGCAGTGAACTTTCTTGATGCAAACAAAGATTTAATTACAAATTTCTAAGCTGCCTACATGGCAGTGAACTTAATGATTACAATGGTGATTACAAGGTAACATTTCTAAGCTGCCTACATGGCAGTGAACTAAATAATATGTTGTTTGATGTGTCCAATGTATTTCTAAGCTGCCTACATGGCAGTGAACCATCATATCTACTTAAGCACTCTTTTGGTGTTTTTCTAAGCTGCCTACATGGCAGTGAACAGGAAGTAAATGCATTGGCAGGGGAGTTGTTTTTTCTAAGCTGCCTACATGGCAGTGAACCTTGATTTGTTGATGTTGGTATTTGCTGTGTGTTTCTAAGCTGCCTACATGGCAGTGAACAGCAACAACAGCAGTACCACCCAATTTATTGCTTTCTAAGCTGCCTACATGGCAGTGAACCTTAATGGTACAGGTTGCGCTCTTGCTCTACTTTTCTAAGCTGCCTACATGGCAGTGAACAAAGCACTATATTTTAAGACGTATGTTTGGTTTTTCTAAGCTGCCTACATGGCAGTGAACTGCAACTCGCCATGTAAGTAAAACGGATGATGTTTCTAAGCTGCCTACATGGCAGTGAACTAAGTGGACTAGCTTTAATCTCAACATAAGGCTTTCTAAGCTGCCTACATGGCAGTGAACCTTTGGTTGGGAACAATCAATGATGCTTGAATTTTCTAAGCTGCCTACATGGCAGTGAACTTTTGGTAGCAATATTCGCCCGTCATGATGC
>NZ_SGSX01000036.1:0-13939 GCF_004209355.1 Acinetobacter sp. WCHAc060025
ATCTAAGTTTGCTTGAAGCTCATCCATCTCAGCCTGTCTTGATTGCCATGCCTTGCACCAAATCACCCACTTATTATTAAACTCCGATAAGTAAGGTGCACTCACTCCAGACTTAACTGCTTCATATAATCCAAACTCACCGAGTTCACCTTTAAAATCAACATCGGTTCTAAAAATCCCAATCCAAAATCTGTTCCCCTCAAACGCTTCTCTGCACTTATCCACTACTTTAGATTTACTCATTATCGCCACCATTTTTCAGCAACCATTGCTGCATCATGTAATCTATTTCTTTCCAATTGTCCGCATGACGTTCAATTAAGCTAAACGCTACAGCTCCATTCACGCCCTGCCAATCTTGGTTAAGTTCTTCTTTGCGCTCTTCTGTGAGTTCAGGTGGTTCAAACTGATCAAAGAATTCATCAAATGTCATATCACTCATAAGTCCACCACTCTTGTACTCGGACTCAAATGATTCCGAATGTCTGTGCAATCGTCTGATTCGAGTTGTTTGTCGATGCGATGACCTGTTTTGATTTCAGCAAGTTCATCATCTTCAATAAGTTGATCACCAATTAATGTAAAACCTGTCATAGCGGCGTAGCATTTGAAGCACATTTTCGGCTTTTTGATTTCACCACCCTTGTGCAAATCAGATGAACCACAATCGATACAGAGCTGAGGATTGTCGTATTCAGCAATTGCGGTGCGGAGGTCGTCAAGCACATATGCAAATTTAAAGTTATAAAAAATCTCCCAACTCTCTTCGATAGTCGAGTCCATCCAATCTTTAAAACCACCATTCCAATACGTTTGCTCACACCCATTGTCTAGTCTGTAGTAATGATTTTGCTTACATACAGCCACATGAGTGGCGGTATTATCAGGCGCACCCTCTACAATCCCTCTCGCCCTTTCAATCCCACCAACTTGCTCAATTAAGTCATGTTTAATCATGCCGCCACCTTCTCATGTCCAGATTTGACTTTGTTGGTGCCTTTAACATGGCTTGGGCGATAAACACGGTCATAACATCCTTTGCAAGCAGAATCAGGGCGCATAACAATCGTCCCGTCTTTAAGCTTTGCTTTGATCATGAACCAAAATTCTGAATCAACTGGCCAGTATTCATCACAATGTTTACAAAGCTTTTCTTTGCCTAGTTCAGTGAAGATATACATTGGTTTTTTAGAATCATTCATGCTGCTGCACCTCTGCCCTTAGGTTTAAAACCAACGTCAGCAAGATATGATTTCCAATTCTGGCGTTCAGAAGGATCGGCGAGTTTTGCAGCAATGCGACCAGCAAGATTTTCATACGATTCACCTGCAGAGCTATATTTTTTAATGACCTCAGGATGGCGAGCAAGTTTGTTTGCAAACATGTACATCTGACTTGGTGATGCAAATGAGATGAAATCAGGATTTGTATCTTTGATTTCAGATTTTGGGTTTTGGTTGTACTTATGACGATTTTTAAGTAACCAGTCGGTAAAGTGATAAATCATCAAGTCATCACATAAATCACGACCTGCATTGAAAAGTTCAAATACTTTCTTTTCACGTTCAAACCAAACTGCTTCGATAATCGACTTTGGCACTACCGTGGGATCGGCTTGATCTAATTCCAAACGAAGTTTTTTCAAACAAAGCCAGTCTTTTTTATTTTTAGATTCATTAATAGATTCTTTTAAAGATTCCGTGTCCCAACGTTGGGACTCTTTAACGGAATTGTTGGGACTCTTTAACGGAATTGTTGGGACTGTTCCATTGTTGGAACTGTTCCATTGTTGGGACTCTTTAAGAGGGGTAACAGTCCCATTATTGGTATTGTTTAAATCCTCATTTTCATCTTTTAACAGTACCGTTATTGGTACTGTTTCACGACCAGTTACACCCAGCAATTGATAAACTTTGACCTGTTTTGTGCGCCCCTTACGTTCACCTGTATCAATAATTAATCCGTCTTCAATCAGCTCATCGATGATTTTTAAAACAGTTTTACGATCCATTTCGGTATCTTCAACCAACCTAGCCACACTCGGATAAGCGCAATGATCTTCACTAGCACGGTCTGCTAGTGACAGTAAAACAAGTTTCTTCAGTGGCTTTATGCTGCCACCTTTCTTCTGTTTTTGACGCACTTTCCAAGCCCATATGGTTGCATCTAAGCTCATAATTCACCAGCCTCAGGCATTTCATAAATAAAACTGCCATGCATCAAAATTTTATTGGCCCGATATAGGCTTGCTACTATTTCACTCGCCTGATACACAGAAAGCCGATGCTCATTGGTTAAAAGCTCAATAAACTCATTTCTAGCTACCGCAGCTTGTTTGACATCACGATTAATTTTGCGAAGATTGGCTTTGCGCACTTCCAAAAATGATGCCAGCGACCTTAAAGCAGGTTCATACCATGATTGAGTCCACTGGATTTGTTTATGCTCTGGTGCTTTTTGGAAGTGTTGATTTGTAGTCATGAAACCTCCGCTAATGCTTGTTCAGCCTCGGTTAATCGACGATTGGCTTGGATTTCTGCGACTGTTGCGTGGCGAATGTCATCTTTAAAAGCAGGACCAAAAGTTCTCGACTCCAAAATCTTTACTCGGTACATATTGGGCGTGTACATATGATTGACAATTTCTAGCAACACATCTTTTGTGCCTTCGCCAATCAAAACCACAACATCACCGGGTAGAAAATCCGAATCACATTCTTTTGCGCTGGGTAATTCCCGCACCAAGCACGTATTACACTGCTCTTCTTTGAAGTCAGTGCACTTGTTAGCGCAAGGATGTTTTGGTATATTTGATTTCATATTCATTTCTACCTCGTTATGAATGTATGAAGCCTGATCTAATCCATCAGGCTTTTTTAATGTCTGGACTTCCATAGCCCAATTCTTCCTTTCTCTCACTAATTTCGTGATGGAAAAGGTCATCTACTGATTCAACTCTGTTGATGTAGCATTTCATCATGTGAAACATTGAGGCTGCTGTTTCACGATCTAAACTTTCATAGGTTTTTGGAACAACCTTGAATCCAAGAAGACTCAATAAGACGCAAGCATTTTCAATTTCAGTCAAACCATTGCTTTTCTTATCATTTTTCATTCTTGAAAGTGTGCTTGGATCCACTCCTAAGCGTTCCGCTAAAACACTATTGTTCGCCTGTGCAAGCGCATTAAATACACGTGCAATGTCATTTCTAGCGCTTGCAGACATTTCAATTGATACTTTGCTCATGGTGGTTCCTAAGCGACTAAGGTTTGTTGGTCAGCCTTGAGCTTCCCATTTGTTTTGACTTGTAAGACAGCTTGGGTTGTTAAGGGAATTCCAAATTTTTCCCACTTCCAAAGTGTGACGGTTGAATATCCAATTTTTTGGGATAGCTCTTTTCGACTTTTACAATTGTGGTAATTCAATAAATCGTTAATTTTCACGGTTACACCAAGTTAACTATGGTTAATAAACCAAATTTAACACTTGTTAACCATAGTTTCAATAGTTCGTATTAACATTAGTTAATCTTTTGGGGATTTTTTTATGTCTTTACACGCTCGCATTAAACAGAAGCTTGAAGAAAAAAATTTAAGAGCTGCCGATCTAGCTAGGGCCACAAAGAAGTCTCCTGTATCTGCAAAAAAGTGGCTTGATGGCGTCAGTGTACCAACCGCAGAAAATTTAAAAGTTATTGCGAGGTTTCTAGGTGTAACTGATGACTGGCTGTTGTTTGGTGGGAAAAATGAGAAAAAATTCGACAATAACGTTATGCCTATCACCTCAAAACTAATTCCTGTTTTATCATGGGTTCAAGCTGGGTCTATGACATCAGTTGAATCAATTGACCCGTTAGAAATAGCTGAATGGTTACCACCTTTAAGTGTTGATGACCCTGATGGTTGTTTTTATCTGAAAGTCGTTGGTATTAGTAACTACCCAACCTATATGGAGGGTGATTGTATTTTGGTAAATCCTAAATTTCAGGTGTGCGATCTTTTGTCGGGAGATTTAATTGTTGTAAGAAATAACACTGATGCAACATTTAAGAAATTTGTTATTGAGAGCGATGAGCGTAGGTACCTGCAAGCACTCAATCCTAATTTCCATCCGAATATTATTGAATTTGAAGAAGGCATGGAGTTGGTTGGGCTCGTGATTGATGCATTTAGGCCGCTAGGTGGGTCACGCCCAAAACGAATGAGAAAAAGTTAATCTAATAAATTTCAAAAATTTTATAGAAAGAGACCACTATGATAGCAACCCTAAATAAATCTAAAACCGCGCTAACAATTAATCGCCAAGAATTCAAATTAGCATTAGGTAAAATTGGCGAAGGTATTGATAAACAAATAGCCTCACTTAAAAAAGCCAAGCAAAGCTATGACCCTGCTGAAATGGCGCGTGAAGTCATAGCTGAAGCAAATATTTTTGAAGCTATTATTGAGGGGTTTAATGAAGCTGAAGAAACCAGTTTAAAGCTGGCTGATATAACAAACCTTGAAGCAGCTCAAGAATGGATAGATGAGTTTTTAGAGAGATATTCGGATATTTAAATGAGAATTCAAAGTCTACTAATTTATATTTTGATAATTACACCACAGGTAAATGCAGAACCTTGGAAAGATATTTCTACTGAAGAAAATCGAGCTGCTGGCTCTGTTGTTAGGATTGATGAAAATATTGAAAAACAGCCTGATGGAACGCTACTTGTAAAATATGAAACGGGAGGCAATAGATTGAGCTTAAAAATACCCCATAAGATAAAAGTTAACTGCTCAAAGAAATCTATTGTATATCAAGGTAGTTTTGACTTACGTAATTCTTCAGAGGCTGTAAAAATAAACATACATAGGGACATTGGTACTGTATATAAAGAAGTTTGTCTTAAATAAAAAACTATTCACCCAACACAACCCTAAGATCGTGTTGGGTGAATGAATTTTAGAGAAGAATTTAAAAATGAATAAATTTGACTACATGAAACTGGTGGTGCTACTTGTACTGGTGGCTTTTTGTTGGGGTTCAATGGTTTTATAAACTGCGAACCCGACGCAGTCCTTTGGATCGGGTGGAGATGAAAAGATGAGCCAAAAGCGCGATAGAAATACTAATATTTACTTACATTTATTAAGCAACTTGACCAACAACCCTGATAATGGATACCAAATCCCAATTACTCTTAATGTATCAGGCCAATTAATAAGTGGAATAATGATAGGGGAAGAAGAGTTTTACAATTTAAATTTAAACGCTATCTTTAAGCCAATTCATGATGCTTTAAATATTGAAAAGAAAGATTTTTTTAACGAAGATGGCACAATTAAGGATCATTTAACGGAAGAAGATATTGAAAAAATTCCAGATTCTTACTGCCAAAAATTTCTATATTTAAAGAATGCTAGGTATATATCAGGATCTGTCTTCTTGCCATCCGAAGACTCCGATGCTGCAGCTATATCCATTCGTCTCTCTGATGTTAGCTCTTATAGTTTTGGAGCTTTTTCAACGAGCAAGAATTGATGTTTTTTCTAATTGCTTGAGCAATTGTTTCAACCTCAAGTTTATTTGGTTGTATGATTACAATTTTCATGATTTAGCAAACTCCCTTAACCCACCCCGCGTGGGTTTTTATTTACCTGTAACACCTAGAACCTACAATCACCAACAAGGTTACTGAAGGATAACCTGTAATAACTAAGTAAAATCTATCTCGTCGCCCTGCTATATGCAGGGTTTTCTTTTTAAAAATCCATACCCCCTCTGATATTATGAAGCTGAGACTCTGCACCAACATTGATCTCAAGCATTCATAAATATCGGAGAAAATATGAAACCTGAAATTATAGAAGCTCTAGCGTTAGAGCTTACTAAATCAAAACTTGCCAATAAAAAAACTACTGCATCTGATTGGGTTCAAGCCTATAAAGAATCACATGCAGAAATTGAAGAAGCATGTGATGAGGAGCGCACACATAACAAGCCACTTGCTGGAGGTCGTCTCTTATCTAGCGATTGACCTTAGAAATCACATGGCAGCCATTCTTTTGTGAAAACTCCAAAAGAGTGGCTTTTAACTCATCCTTAAATTTAAGTGGGCATTCAATCACCACAGTATCAATGTAGCTTCCATAAATAAGTTTTTGTGCAGCGCTTACCTGCTTTTCCAAATCTTCAGGCTTTACACCATTTAGCAGTAATTTTTCAACAATCTGCTTACGCCATTCATGTATTTCATTTCCTAGACTCATTTACTCACCTATTGAGTGGTTTTCTTTTGTCTATTAAAGCATAAACCATAGCTAATAAAAAGATTAACCATTGTTAACTTCCCTCTTGACTAATAAATTAACCATAGTTAATATAAATCTCACAGACAACAAAAAAGCACACCGACCGTCAAATCATGTGTGCTTTTACAGAAACTGCGAGATCAATTATGAACATAAAACCCAATTCAATCAATCCCACTGTTACACATCATGTACAGCCTTTTGGCTTTATTAAAGTCGCAGCACTTGCGGGCTTATTCACTACAGGTGTTATTGCATTCGCTTATAACCCTGATTCAACTGAATACAAACCACCTGTTACTATCCCTGCAATCACTCCATCTACCTATGAAGTTCAAACGCTTAAATTAGATTCTGATCATTCAGGTACTGCAGTAATCAAACTTGATGATTACATCTTAAAAGTTGGTTTTGATTTCGATAAGTACCCTGCCGACTACGGCGTACGTGGTTCTGAATACACAGAAGTCGAAGTTTCAAACCTTGCCATTGATGACGTTAAATCCATCTACGGCGCTAAATTCAATGACTTCACTGTTGATGCTGACCATCGTGCAATCAATCAGTTAATCGCTGGCTACATCATGCGTAACCGTTTAGTGGAGGCGATCTAATGAATCTACTCACTAAACCCACTTTCTTCTGCCAATTCGACAGTGAAACATCACAAGGTGCTCGTTACCGTGTGGGTATTGATAAACCTACTTTTTATATCTTGAAGTTGAAAGAAAAAAAGGATTTTGCGCTTAAAGGCTTTCAGCAAAAGTACGATTTGTATCGTGAATATCCAAATACTTTGTTCAAAATCCAAGATAACAAAGTATCAGAAAAGCTGAACGATTTACTTACTAAAGCAGTTACAGCCAAATCAAATTCAGATTACTACGACCGTTTAAATGACGCTGGCCATTTTGCTTCTGCAGATTATAAGAAGTGGAAACGTGCTAGTCGTGGCTTAATGTAGGAGATGGATCATGAACAATACAAATAATCAAAATATTAACGCACTTCAGCAGATTCAAGCTGAATTAAAAGCCCCTAAAAGCAAAACAAACACATTTGGTAAATATAACTATCGTAATTGTGAAGACATTCTTGAAGCCGTTAAACCACTTCTTCAGAAATATGACGCATCACTGATTATCACAGACGAAGTTCAAGAAGTTGCTGGTGTAGTTGTCGTGACAGCAAAAGTTATTTTCACAGACGCGAGTGGAAAAGAAACTGTTGTCAAAGCTCATGCTGGTGTTGAAATTAATAAGAAAGGTATGGATGTTGCTCAGACGTTTGGCGCATCAAGTTCTTACGCTCGTAAATACGCTTTAAATGGCCTGTTCTTGATTGATGACACCAAAGACTATGACTCTGATGAGTATCACAACCAAGTGAATCATGCTGCTCAATCTAATAATACAAAGTCAAATTCTAGACAAGCTCAACAATCTAATAGCAACCAGAATAGCCAATCAAATGGACAGCAACAAAGGCCTTTAGCACAACGCTATAACGATGCTTTAGGTGCAATAAAAGGGGCTAAAAAGCCTCAAACATTAGACAAGGCTATCAACACATTTGCCAATACTCAATTTGATGCATCAATTAGACGCGCATGTAAAGCTCGTGCAGATCAAATGGGATGGTTTGAAGCACCGCCAGTGAATCAAGTTCAGCAACAAAATCAAGTACAGCATTGAGGAATAAAATGAATATCTTAAATGGTTTTGAACTTGAAAACGGTGCAACTCAATGAAAACCGTAGTCAAAAGAAAGAACCTAGATGCATTTCGCATCTGGTTCACCAAACTTGGTTATCAAGTTTCAAATTTAAAAGAAAAGGGTTTCACGGCGCGTACAAGCGACCGTGGAATCAAAAAAAAGCATCATTATGTTTTAGTCACTGACACTTTAAATGGTAATCCTGCTGCTTTTGAGCTTGGTAAAGAATTTGAAGATCATCTGGCTTCACCAGACTTTCTAGAAGTCAAAGGGGATAAAAATGGAGTTTTGTCTTTTGTTGCTTGAAATTTTATTGATTGTAAACGGAACGATTGTAATTAATTTTGAAGTATAGAGTTGGTGATATGGATTCTGCTAAAGATTTTCAAAAAGAAGTGGCAAAAAAGAACTTTGAAAACGCAAAAAATAAAGTAATCAAGGTTCTGGAAAATGAGCCATTCGGCTTGTCTGTGAGTCAATTAATGACTGCTTCTAGACTCAGTGTAAAAACAGTAAAGGCAATTCTTCAGTGTGCTGAGTTTAAAACTGAAAATGAAGTTTATTTTTTAAAAGTTCAGCAGGTGGCGTGATGGATATTCAAAAAGAAGAATTTATTAAACGATTTAAAAGCACTTTTGTATATGACTTGCTCTCACAAACACTTACTGATGAACAATTGTTTGAGCACGTTAATGATACTAATGGTGACATTATTTGGTTTAAAGATCAGACGCGCCAAATGTGGTTTATGTGGCAAGCAGCCCAACAAATGGCTGTGCCTGAAAGTAGAACTGATTTTGAGATAATAGATCAAACATTAAAACTAGTTGATCTACTGGCATCATCTATGAATGTTTATCAGCGTGATCCTAATAGCAAAGTCTACCCTTTTGAGTCTAAAAATCCACGTGTAAATGAATGGTGGTGTACAGCTTGTAAAATACAAGATTTACTTACACAAACTGATCCTGAAAATTGTGATTTTGAAGAATACAAAGCCATGATCGAAGCACAGGAGCGGAGTCATGATTGATGTTTGTGATGTGTGCGGAACAAACTCTGATAATTGCATTCATTTTGAGTCAATGATGGTTTGTGATGTTTGCAGTGATGATTTTGAATGTATGTCAAAACATAGTGATGTGTGTGCTGAACTTGATGATGAGTTTAGTGAAGAGGAGGAAGGTTGATGACTTGTTTAGTAAAAGTTTCAAAATTTCTTGAGTTGGTGTATGGAGATGATGAAAATGCAACGCCACCTTCTCCACAAACAATTACACGAGCTTGTCGCAAAGGTGAATTACCAGCTAAACAAAAAGGCAAGCTCTGGTATATCGACTGGGATCTTTATCAAAAGCAAACTGGTGATGATCTTGTTGATAAAGTTTTGAGAGGTTGATATGGGACGTCCAAGAAAAAAAGGGAATCTTGATGTGCCAACAAACCTTTATCGTGGTGATGGTAAATCGTGGCGATATCGCCACCCCGTCACCGGTAAATTCCACTCAATGGGTATTGATAGACAAAAAGCTTTTCAAGCAGCACGCAAACTTAATGACTTATTGATACCTGAGGTGGATTTGGTCGCAAAAGTTTCAGGTAGCGTGGCATTTGGTGAGTTTTCTGAAAATTGGTTTTTACACAAGCGCAGAAAAGATGGAAAGCCATTATCTAAAAGCACAAAGCAAACCTATCGTATTTATCTAACGTTCTGCCAAAACAAATGGCGTGACTTAAGTATGGATAGCATTACATTGCTGATGATCAATGCTCACTTGGATTCTTTAACAACCGTACCAAGTAATCAAACAAGATCTATCTTAATGGAAATATTTGATCTTGCTGTGAGTAAAGGCTTATGTCCTGATAACCCAGCACAGCTAACTTTACGAAAATTTCCGCATAAAGAACGAAAGAGACATACCGTTGAAGGACTAGCGATAATTCGTGATGCAGCCGAACCATGGATGAAGAATGCCATTGATCTAGCGATGCTAACGACACAAAGACGCATTGATATTATTAATATGAAATGGGAACATATTGTTGATGGGTATCTACATGTCGCGCAAGAGAAAACAACGGACGATCCTGAAGATGAATTCGAAGTTTCCGAAGGTGCTGGTTATGTGCGGATTAAAATTGATGAAGAACTACAAAAGGTTTTAGATCAATGTAACGATGGGATTGATAGCCCTTTTATTATTCATAGAGTACCGAACCGTAAAGGACGTCCTAATATCGATGTTGTGAAAGAACATTTCACTCAATTAGACAAACAATATATCACTAAAAATTTTGCAAAGTTAGCGACATCAACCAATGCATATCCAAACTATACATCTAAACAGCGCCCAAGTTTTCATGAAATTCGAGCATTAGCCATTTTCTTACATAAAAAAGCTGGTCGTAGTGCTCAGGCATTAGCAGGACATGCGACACCGAAGATGACAGAACATTACGAGTCTGGACATGAAATCATCTGGAATGATGTTGATATTGGAATTAAACTACCATTTGCCGATTTGACAGAAAAATAGCCTGCAAAACTATAGCTTAAGTATTTGTTTTCTATAAGTTCCAAAAGTGCTATTTGCCCTATTAAAAATAAGACAAATAGCATAATAAATAATTAAAAATCAATTACTTACAATAAGTTAAATACTTAACATACTATTTACAGTTTCACTGACATTTTTTGATTTAACTTGTGCTTTTAAACTTTCCAATGCTGCTTTTACTTCACCACGTTGTGGTTCAGCCAAAGTGTACCAACGCGTCAACACTTGTAATAAACGTGAACCAACAATTGGATTCTTTTCATCTAAGTATTTTGCCAAATCTACAAAATGCTGAACACCAAAACTCCAAGTATTCACAGGATTGGCATTTAAGCCACCGCTCACCGCACGAATACGGTTTGGTACACCCAAATCATAATCTGCATGTGAAGTTAAATATTGAATCGTTTCAGCAGTCGCTTTTGGATGTGCAGCTTGGATCATAAACCATTGATCTAATGATAATGCTTCATCTTTAAAACGATTATAAAAATCTTGTAATACATCTTTGGCCTGTGGTGCATCATTCCAAACAAGGACTTTAATTGCACCTAAACGTTCAGACATATTTTCAGCATTTTTATACTGGGTATTTGCCAAATTAAAAGCCTCATCATCTCCTTGACGGGCAATGAAACTCAACATGATATTTCTAAGCGCACGAACCCCCATTGCTTGGGAAAACTCATTTTGTGAATCTGGATCAAGTGATAGATATGTTTCCTTAGCAAAACCGCCCAATACTTTCGCCAATTGATTCAATAAAGCTTCACGTGCTTCATTAATCACAACTGGATTGTAATCTTGGTCGATACGGCTACCTAAATAACCTTCAGTAGGCACATCAAATAAGCGCGAAGCCAATAGTGGATCTTTCGCAATCACAAATGGAAGCGTTTGCTGAATTGCATTGAGATAAACTTGGGCATCATGACCATTCAACAAAATACGTTCAAGCAATGTTTGTGTTGCTTGCCATTGGTTAAACCCATTGGTTTCGTATTGCAATAAGAATGCAAGTTCTTCATCTGAATAGTTAAACTCAAGATTTACTGGAGCAGAGAAATTACGCAACAATGATGCAACTGGTTTTTCAGTAATACCTGTGAATTCAATCGTTGCTTCATTTTGATCAAATAAATAAACACCATCCTTTACGCCATTTTCAAACAATGCATCAGAATGAAGTGCATACTGCTCACCTGTTTTTGCATTAAATAAAGCCAATGCAACTGGGATCGGTACAACTTTTAAGTTTGGATATTTAGCATGTGCTTTCAAACTTTGCTTAAAGCTCAAACGATATGTCTGGTTTGCTGCATCGTACTCACCTTTTGCCTCAAGTTTTGGCGTACCAGGTTGGTTGTACCAAATTAAGAAAGCTGATAAATCAACACCTGAGCCCGCTGTTAAAGCAGCAACCCAATCTTCAACCGTCACCGCTTGACCATCATGACGTTTGAAGTATTCATCCGTACCTTTACGGAATTTTTCTTTACCCAATAAAGTTGCCATCATGCGGTTAATTTCCGCACCTTTTTCATACACTGTCGCTGTGTAGAAATTATTAATTTCAACAAAATGATCTGGACGTGGTGGATGTGACAATGGGCCTGCATCTTCAGGAAACTGATGTGCTTTTAACACCGCAACATCATCAATACGTTGTACCGCAGCGGATTGCAAATCCTCCGAAAATGATTGATCACGGAAAACGGTTAAGCCTTCTTTGAGACACAATTGGAACCAATCACGGCAAGTAATACGATTACCTGTCCAGTTATGGAAGTACTCATGGGCAATGACAGATTGCACACGCATGATTGCAGCATCAGTCGTATATTCTTCATCTGCAAGTACACATGAAGTATTGAAAATATTTAAGCCTTTATTTTCCATTGCACCCATGTTGAACGCACTGGTTGCCACGATCATGTAATTATCTAAATCGTATGGGCGACCATAATGTTCTTCATCCCAACGCATTGAATGCTTTAAAGCTTCCATTGCAATATGACATTTTGGAATATCTTTTTCTTCAGCGTAGATTTCTAAAGTAACATTACGACCCTCAGAGGTTGTGTAGCGATCTTTTAAAACTGCCAAATCACCAATCACACAAGCAAATAAATAGCTTGGTTTTTTGGTTGGATCTTGCCAAATGGTATAGTGACGGCCTTCACCTGCTTCACCCGCTTCGATCAAATTACCATTTGCCAACAAAACAGGATATTTTTTATCTGCTTCAACACGCGTCGTGAATACCGAAAGAACATCTGGACGATCTGGATAAAAAGTAATTTTACGGAAACCTTCAGGCTCATTTTGCGTTACGAATAAATTACCTGCTGCTTGATACAAACCCTCAAGTTGAGTATTTGATTCAGGATGGATAAGCACTGAAATTTCGACAATTGCAGAATCTGGTGTATTTGAAATCACCAGTTGCTCAGTATCCAATTGATACTCACTTTTTGTAAGTTGCTTTCCATTAATCGAAATAGATTTTAATTCGAGATCACGACCAAGTAATACTAAATCACCAGCCGTTTGTCGTTGCATGACTAATTTAGAATCAACACGCGTATGGTCATCAAACACTTGGATATTGAGATCCATCGAATCTACAACATAGGATGGTTTTTGATAATCTTTTAAATAAACAGTTTGTTGTGCTTCAACTACAGGGTTTGCCGCAATGTTCATATGATGTCCTAATCCTATTGTTCGCTTAGACTTGTAATGTGATATGCATTGATCATAGGTCAATTTTCATCACTTGTCTGTGCTGTTACTTAACTTCTATATGGGACTTCATCAAATTAATTTCAATTGCATAAAGACAAAAAGCTTAGGGGTTGCGCTTTATTTATACAAAAACCATTGGGGTGTTTAAAAGTATATCTCACACCGTCTATTACAAAAAAGACCGCTTTTCTAAAGCGGTCTTATACAGTGAACTTATTCGTTGTATTAGTAGTTTATGCAAGTATAACTTTTATCCCCCATCATAATTGCACCTGTTTTATAAGTCGCCCCACTCTGATTATTATATGTCATTTGCCAAATATTGTGATTTGAATCAAGCATACTCAATATACTTACTCCATTTACAGGGGTTGTATCTCCATATTGTTCATTTGCAGTTAAACTTATAGACACAT
Organism: Acinetobacter sp. WCHAc060025; assembly: GCF_004209355.1. Classification (NCBI taxonomy): domain Bacteria; kingdom Pseudomonadati; phylum Pseudomonadota; class Gammaproteobacteria; order Moraxellales; family Moraxellaceae; genus Acinetobacter; species Acinetobacter sp. WCHAc060025. Next base: position 13,735 of record NZ_SGSX01000036.1, read on the forward strand.
TTTTGCTTGGCATTTTTACAGTTAAAGTATTTCCTGAACGTGTCACACTACACGCCCCACTTACCATATCTGTATTTGAAAAATTTTGAGTTACAAGATCTAAGACTTGACCAAAATTACCTGTGAAACTGGTAAAACCTGCCGTACTTCCTGTTCCTGTTCCTGTTCCTGTTCCTGTTCCTGTTCCTGTTCCTGTTCCTGTTCC
>NZ_SGSX01000037.1:0-11930 GCF_004209355.1 Acinetobacter sp. WCHAc060025
TCAGAAAACTGAAGGAACCTCCATTGAATCGAACTAATATTTTTTTTGGTGAATCGCATTCTGACTGGTTGCCTGTCAGAGGCGGAGAATCTGGTGATTTTGTTTTTCGACGTGGTGACGGGCATGCCTTCGCGAAAATCGCACCTGCTTCCCGCCGCGGTGAGCTCGCTGGAGAGCGTGACCGCCTCATTTGGCTCAAAGGTCGAGGTGTGGCTTGCCCCGAGGTCATCAACTGGCAGGAGGAACAGGAGGGTGCATGCTTGGTGATAACGGCAATTCCGGGAGTACCGGCGGCTGATCTGTCTGGAGCGGATTTGCTCAAAGCGTGGCCGTCAATGGGGCAGCAACTTGGCGCTGTTCACAGCCTATCGGTTGATCAATGTCCGTTTGAGCGCAGGCTGTCGCGAATGTTCGGACGCGCCGTTGATGTGGTGTCCCGCAATGCCGTCAATCCCGACTTCTTACCGGACGAGGACAAGAGTACGCCGCAGCTCGATCTTTTGGCTCGTGTCGAACGAGAGCTACCGGTGCGGCTCGACCAAGAGCGCACCGATATGGTTGTTTGCCATGGTGATCCCTGCATGCCGAACTTCATGGTGGACCCTAAAACTCTTCAATGCACGGGTCTGATCGACCTTGGGCGGCTCGGAACAGCAGATCGCTATGCCGATTTGGCACTCATGATTGCTAACGCCGAAGAGAACTGGGCAGCGCCAGATGAAGCAGAGCGCGCCTTCGCTGTCCTATTCAATGTATTGGGGATCGAAGCCCCCGACCGCGAACGCCTTGCCTTCTATCTGCGATTGGACCCTCTGACTTGGGGTTGATGTTCATGCCGCCTGTTTTTCCTGCTCATTGGCACGTTTCGCAACCTGTTCTCATTGCGGACACCTTTTCCAGCCTCGTTTGGAAAGTTTCATTGCCAGACGGGACTCCTGCAATCGTCAAGGGATTGAAACCTATAGAAGACATTGCTGATGAACTGCGCGGGGCCGACTATCTGGTATGGCGCAATGGGAGGGGAGCAGTCCGGTTGCTCGGTCGTGAGAACAATCTGATGTTGCTCGAATATGCCGGGGAGCGAATGCTCTCTCACATCGTTGCCGAGCACGGCGACTACCAGGCGACCGAAATTGCAGCGGAACTAATGGCGAAGCTGTATGCCGCATCTGAGGAACCCCTGCCTTCTGCCCTTCTCCCGATCCGGGATCGCTTTGCAGCTTTGTTTCAGCGGGCGCGCGATGATCAAAACGCAGGTTGTCAAACTGACTACGTCCACGCGGCGATTATAGCCGATCAAATGATGAGCAATGCCTCGGAACTGCGTGGGCTACATGGCGATCTGCATCATGAAAACATCATGTTCTCCAGTCGCGGCTGGCTGGTGATAGATCCCGTCGGTCTGGTCGGTGAAGTGGGCTTTGGCGCCGCCAATATGTTCTACGATCCGGCTGACAGAGACGACCTTTGTCTCGATCCTAGACGCATTGCACAGATGGCGGACGCATTCTCTCGTGCGCTGGACGTCGATCCGCGTCGCCTGCTCGACCAGGCGTACGCTTATGGGTGCCTTTCCGCAGCTTGGAACGCGGATGGAGAAGAGGAGCAACGCGATCTAGCTATCGCGGCCGCGATCAAGCAGGTGCGACAGACGTCATACTAGATATCAAGCGACTTCTCCTATCCCCTGGGAACACATCAATCTCACCGGAGAATATCGCTGGCCAAAGCCTTAGCGTAGGATTCCGCCCCTTCCCGCAAACGACCCCAATATGAAAAACCCCGGCAGGATGCTGGGGTTTTTTATTGCCTATCATTTCTCATTTGCAAAACAAGCATAATGCTCCTAAAATATAGACTATAATCTATATTTTGGTTGTGGTATGTGGATAGTCATTACGACAGATCTATTTAATGAATGGCTTGAACAGCAAGACGAATCAACACAAGAGAAGGTTCTGGCTGCCCTAGTTGTTCTACAGCAGCAAGGACCAAGTTTAGGCCGCCCTTTAGTAGATACTGTCTATGACTCTAAATTTACCAACATGAAAGAGCTTCGTGTTCAACATCGAGGTAAACCACTGAGAGCTTTCTTCGCATTTGATCCTTTACGACAGGCTATTGTTCTATGTATTGCTGATAAAGGCAGTAAAAAGCGTTTTTATAAAGACATGCTGGATATTGCAGATGAACAATACCAACTTCATCTCACCACCCTAGGAGATAAATCTAATGGCTAAGACTCTGCAAGAATTGTTAGCTAGCCGCTCTCCAGAGAGCCAAGCCCGTATTCAAAAAATGGCAGATGAATTACTGCTAGAAAATCAGCTTCATCTTATTCGTGAAGAACTTGAAATCTCTCAAAAGGAACTTGCTGAAACTTTGGGAATAAAACAGCCATCGCTTTCAGCAATAGAAAATCGTGGCAATGATCTTAAGATTTCAACCATGAAAAAGTATGTTGAGGCAATGGGCGGGAAGCTCCGTATTGATGTAGAGCTTCCAACAGGAAAACATATAGGATTCAATGTTTAACAATAAAAATGGGAGCTAAAGACTCCCATTTTTAGATTCGTATAATCGCCATTATGTTAAATTAGCGATATTAAGAATAATTTAGCTTTCGCAAAAAACATATAATTTACTTCTTAAGTAATCCAAACGATTGTTTTCTTTGATAAGTGGATCACCATTGCGATATAAAACGATATCATCCATTGATCCCATTCCTCCAATGGTACTTTGTATTTTATATTTTGCGTATTCTAGATCATCATCAATATAGAACAGTATTCTTTTATACATTTCTGCCCAATGTTCTAAATTCTGTTCTTCAAACAATTCTATTAGTTCTTGAATTGTTGATTTTAAATCTTCAATTTTATTTTTCATAAAAGTATTTTTTAAGATTCTCTAAAATTAACATAATACACGTTATACGAAATGCTCTAAATTATTTGTTTTAATTCAATAGTTTATTTCGTATTGAAAAGCCCAATCACACCCGATTGGGCTTTTTTTATGACTTTTCACGTTCCACGCTTAATAAGTAAGCAATGTTCCACACTTTTGTTTAGCTAAAAATAACAATAAAACCTTACTCATCTGTAAAAACTGCCCGAGCTAAACGGCCCAATAATCCCCTTTTTTTAGGTTCCGGTTCAACGTGTTCAGGAATAGGTATACGCTTGTTGTCTTCCCCAAAAGTAGTCAATGCGTCATAGTTCGACTCAATCTCTGGCCGAGGATCTGTTGCTATATTTAGATTAGTAGATTCATTTAGCTTACTAGTATTTTCTTGTTTTGGCTGTTCTAACGTGCCTTTAAACTCAATTCTATGAGTGAGATCTTCAATATGTTGCATCAAAGACTTTTCTCTTTGATTTGCTAAATCTAACTGATTTTTGAGTAAAGAAATTTGATCTTTTAATACATTTTCAATTTCAGACTGAACGTGTACCTGTACATCCTTCTGGACTTGTTCAGTACGTGTACTGGACTGAACACTGACTGGATTGCCATAAACTCTGATAAGTTCCGATAAGTCTATAAGTCCATCATGATCTCTTGATAATTCACCACTTTTTATAGATTCATAGATTGTTGTTCTTGATTTTTTAAAAGCTTTACTTGCGTCCATTATGCTAAATTTTGTTTTGTTCAATGTAATCCCTCAGCGCGTGTTTAAGCATGTTCATCTGAACATCTTAGCTGAACATATATCTTATTTTGAATTAAATCGTACTTTTCTAGGTATAGCAGCAATTTTTCAAACTTTTTGTTCAATAGTAAAGTCGATATTGAATTCTGCTAGTTTTTCAATCCATCTATTACCTTCGTTATTTTTAAAATCAATTTTTATTCTTTCTACTAATTCGTCTGTAGTCTCACCAGATTCTTTGAATCTCAAGCTCAATTCTTCACTTTGAATTATCGTTAAATAAACCATTTTTGCAGTTATTTTATTTTGCTCTTGGTTACTACCAGTTTCACTTTGTTGATTAGCTCCAATAGTTTTCTTTTTTCTAACTATAAAATTAACATGACTAGCTTTGCGTCCTTCTTTCTTGACTGCTTTAAACTCAATAGTAAGTTCTGTTTTAGAGTTAATGTCATCAATGTGGGGTTTAAGAATAGTACTTTTGAAATCTCTATATTCTGGGTATGAATTTTCTGCCAGACCTAAAGCACTTTTTAATTCTTTGATGGATACATCGAAATTAGACCGAAATTCATTTTGTACCAAGAATGGGTAAAGTTTTAAACCGTGACCATGTAAGGCAACAGCCGATTTAACTTTAAATTTTGTATACGAATTTTGTTTATTAAAAACATACATAATGTATAGGGCAAAATGCGTGAAAGAAATATAAAAACATCCATCCTTGTATGAGCATGTACTAATGAGTCTTGTTCGAATATCTCGATCTTTTCCAGGATGATAAAAAACTACACTGTGGTCGTAGAGAGCATCTACTACTCGGTTTAAGGCTACATAAGCACTGCTTGGCTTTAAGCCCGTCAATTCAGCATATTCTTTAGCTGTTACAGTGAATTCTGTTGTTTCATTGGGATCTGATGCTAGCCGAACTTTAGGGCTAAAAAAGAATAGCAATTTTAGAATATCGTCTTTTGGTGATTTCTCATGCTTCAATTGCCAGAAAATATTTTGAAAGACAGCATAGTCTTTTGGATAACGTTTGGCAGGTGCTGAAAGAGGAAAAAGAGATTTGTCATGTTCCTCAAAATTTTTAATTTTCTTTAATGATACAGCCATCTAAAATCACTATTCTTCTATTATGTGGTGGTATTTTCAATGCTACTTACCCCCACTTATTAAGTCAAGCATATCTTGATTACCACCTAACATTTCGCCCCCACTAACCTAACATTTCGCCCCCACTAACCTAACATTTCGCCCCCACTAACCTAACATTTCGCCCCCACTTAAAGTCAAAAACCTAACATTTCGCCCCCACTTAAAGTCAAAAACCTAACATTTCGCCCCCACTTTAGTGTCTGAAACACTGATATAGCAATACATTGAGACTGGCCGTAAAGCTTTTTAAAAGCTTTTTAAAAGCTATTAAAAGCTTTTAATAAAGCTTTTAAAATTAGTAAATGAAAAAATAAATGAAAAATTGCCCTTGGTTTTCGCTACGCTCAAACTCTATTGAATCTCGCTTTCGCTCGATTCGTGGGGCAATTTTTAGTTAATATTCTTGTTACTTTAAGAAAAGGCAAAAGCAACTCGGAATTCGCTTCGCTCATAAGTTTTTTATGCTCGCTTCGCTCGGTCTAGGTGCAAAGATCAGCATGTGATCTACTTTCAATTTGTTGAAGCAAATATTTTAAAAAGCAGTTTTTCAGGGAGTCTAGGCGCAAATTTTCGTTGTGTCGCTCGTAGACACTCGCTAAAGAGGATCTGAGATGAGCAAAGATAAAAAAGATGAAGATTTGGTTTCTCTCTCGATGAAGAACTTCAACAAACCACGATGGTTTAGAGCCAATGAAGATGGTGTCTTTTGTGAAGTAACTTGGGAGGAGTTCTTTAAAAACCATGATGACCCAACAGGGTTAGAAGATTTTATGACAGATCGAGAGCAAGATACACCAAGAGATGTGGATTTATAGCGCATGGTTTGCTGTATTTGGCGTTTTATTGGTCATTCCTATTCTACCTATAGGTTTTAGTTTAAAGTGCCTTAAAACGCAAATGGTGAGCATTTAGACAACCCACCTCGTTTCGATATTCTGTTGGCAAGAATATCCGAGGGGGTCTAAAAAATGCTTATAACGTATGCACCGTAAAATTTTGTCGAAGTGCCGATTGCCAACCAACCAACACCAAACTTTAAAACGCTAATTTTATTCATAAAATCAGAAAATATTTATCCTATGGTGGATAACAACCTCGAAAAACTATGTCTTCAGAAGTTTAGTTTAGTTCGAGCGACCAACTCGAACAGCAGGGGAGACCAATCCCCATTTAACCTTTTTGACTCTCCTGTGGCTTTAAATCCACAGCCTTCAAGCACTATGACCATGCAGGAAGTAACACACTCAACTACAGTCCCCTATAGCCTCAACATCACTCTTTCGCAAAACCACGATTCCCTTAACAAGTCATTTCTGACAACGGTAGCTATGGTTTTTTAACCAACTTTTGATAAAACAACTCAAAAGAAAATTCTTATTGATTATCAATTTTACCTGTAATTATAGATTACTATCTATTTTACAAATAAAAACAACAACTTATTCAGAATTATTACAGTACAACTTCGGCAAAAATCTGCCTTATATGCGCTACTAAAGATCGCTCCAACACATCTATGTCGATAACTAAAAATTTAGTTATTCAAAAACTTAGGTGACAAAACCTAATGACATAAAAGTGCGTCCCAAGTTATCAATTGAAGTCTTAACAAGCAGTACGTTCATCCACTAAGTTTCTAAGCTTTTTCCTTGCTTTTCGGTACGCAGTTCCAAAATACCGATTCCGCAGCTTAAAAAATATCATCATGGGTAGAACACTTACTTAGCACAGTCGATGAGGATCTCTCCCCACCTTTAACACGTTTAAGCTATACATCGACCTTTCGAGCCAAAATGGAATGTCATCACGACAAATTCACCACCTGACCCAAAAGTGCCACTCTCGCCAGCTTTCACCTTGATCGCCTGTACCCTCTCGAATACCGCAGAAGCCATCGTGTGTGCCACGCACCTCGCCAAACCATAAAGATTCAGCGAAGAACGGTAGTTATTAACGCTACTCTCCATCTATGGATTTCACTCACTATTTCTTCAAAAGCAGGATTTCAGCCCTTTCAGCCTAGAATGGGGTTTAACCCATTCGCCACCTTTCGGTGATTCCGTTTCCTTGTCGCCCAACTTCAAGAACCAACAATGAAGTGGATTGAGTAGAATTTGAGGGTAGGCAAAAGCCACCCCTCATCAGCCCTCATCAAAGCGTACCGAGCTACGTTTCCGCAGCAGTCCGCTTCGTCAAGCAGTTTTCAGGCTGTCAACCTTTCCACTGTGAGCTGTTGAAAATCAAAATTTTTAGTGTGCCTAACGGCACACTAAAAAACGGTTAGGTCTTTTAGGTGCGTTGGTCAGACACACTTCACAACTGATGAGAAAATCATAATGCACAAAAAATATGCTGTCTAGGTGCGTTCGCATGGAACTACTTATTACCCTCTTACAAACACCGTCTAGAAGTCCTTAAAACTTGCTTCGCAAGTTCACCATAGCTTCGCTATGGAAAAAGCAAAAAACAGCTAAAAACCAAAAATCCTTTTACTCGATTACAATGCTAGTTTTTGATCAAAAAACAGCGTATTTTGTGAATTAACCCTTGATAACAATGATTGGAAATATTTTGGATGATAATTTTTAGTCCACACACAAAATTTACAATGCAACGGCTCGCTGACCATGTTGCCAATGGCGCATATTTTTATTTCAGCTTTGAGTACGACAGTTCTAAGAAATCCATTGAATCCGTTTTGGATAAGATGACAGAGCGTTATGAGTTGGGTATTTCACCAAGACAGCGTTCTTACCGCCTAGAAAAGGGTCATCCTATTTGCACGATGATCGTGCAAAGAGATGTCTTTAATGAAAATAAATGGTTTCTGTATTGCTTATTCACTACGCCTACAAGTAGAGATTTCAATACTTTCAACGGTATTGAGATTAATAAACTTGCCAAAGAGTCGGAGCGTTTGAAGATTCAGACTCTTAAAGAGAAGTACAAAGGCTTTAAGTGGGATCTTGATTCGATCTCAGCAGAAAAGACCTTGATTGCAGACTACTTCAAAGATAATGAGCCAAAACAATTTGTCTTAAAAAATCCAATTGCTGTCAAACCTACTGCCCTGGTGACTATGGAGCTTTTTAGAGATACGCATAAGACTTATAAACAGCTCATCTTGGGTGATGAAAAAGACTACAAAGACAGAGTAAGGGCTTATACGTGGACTTGGCGATATACAAAGCAAAGTATTGAAAAAATTAAAACTAAATTTACTGATTCTATTAATAAATTGGCTAGTCAAAAAAATAGTTCTCTAGCAGAGAAGAACCGAGCCGACATTAAAAATCTATTCCTGATGGTTGAAACATGGTCTGTTTTCAAAGCAAGCCGTTCCCAAGCAGGGCAGATTATCCATTTTGCACAGCGTTTTTTAAAGTACAGGTCTAAGAAGCAGAAAACATGGATGCAGATGGAAATTGCTACACCACACTTGACCTATCTACCCCGATTGCCGACCTATGCGGATACGATCCATGAATATAATTACAGACGTAATCTTTTTGATGAATATGGTGTGGAAGTGCCTTTGAAACTCATTAAAGACTACTATGGTGGTGGCTATTACAACATACCGATTCAAGCCTATGTAGCTAAAGAATTAGAAATGCGTGAGAATGGCAAAGCCATTGCTCAAAAAGCGGATGAGCTTTACTTACAAGTGCTTGAAAATGAGTAAATCCGCTAAGAGAAGCTATTAAATACGGACTTTGAATAGGTTCTAACATGCAAATTTCGTATAAGAGATTTTATGTTAAATCGATAATCAAAAAGCCCATGAAAGTAAGCCTTTTTTCATCCATGAGATTTACTTACTTCTTCTAAAATTTTGCTTTTTACCCAGTTTGAAAAATCTTTTTGATTTTCTACAAAGTGTAAAAGATCAGCCTCACTTTCCCGATTAAAACTTATACTTTTAACTTTTCTACTCTGCTTTTCATATTTTGCATTTATTGCAATTTTTCGCCAATTTGTTTGATCGACAATATCATAAGCAGCAGCGAAAACATTATTTGCATCATTTTCATCAATACAAACTTCAATATTTTCTGCATTGAAAATACGGATTTCATCCATTTCTATTTTTTTATTGGTAGATGAAGTGAACCCGAAAAATAAGGTAATACCATGTTTTGATGTTATTTCTATATTGCCAAAAGATTCATCAGTATTTGTATGAGATTGATCTAATAGAATTTCACAGCTAGTAACTCGCCAACCTGTTTCCTGTTGAAGTTGTGAAGCTAACATTGGAAGCATATGTAATCCATTTTTGTTTTTGATAGTAATACGATAATATTAATTTTTAATTTTTACAAGTTTATAGATGAGGATATAGACATTTTAATTGGTGAGAATATAGACACTTTAAATGGGTTCTAACATGAAAAATAGGAACTTAAAATTCCTGTTTTTATTGGTTTTTAAGTTTTAAGCATATTGCATGATAAGCTTTAAATCAGAAGTATTCTAAGTTCTAAAGCCAGTTAGCTACTCCACCATGGCCAGAACAAGTACCTCTCCTATTCAAGCTAAAAGACCAAGTCCCATCTCTACACTTCGCTGTTGCATTAGAAGGTTGCTTATTTGCTGAACCGTACCGGGTTTGTCGGAGAGTCAATATTCTGAGAGACTATCCCGATGACAAAATTAAAATATGCCCCTGAAATCAGAGAAAGAGCGGTTCAATTATTGATTGAATCTGAAAAAGATTATCCATCGAATTGGGCTGCGATCACCGCTATTGCTCCCAAGATAGGTTGTACTCCTGAAACACTACGTGTTTGGTATCAAAAATATTTAGATAAACTAAATCCAGTTAAAGTACAGCAGCTTTCAGACCAAGAACGTATCAAACAACTCGAACGCGAAAATAAAGAACTGCAACGCGCCAATGAGATTCTACGTAAAGCAGCCGCTTTTTTCGCCCAGGCGGAACTCGACCGCCCACACAAATAATGGTGGATTTTATCCATAATAATAAAGAGCTGTACGGAGTCGAGGCGATTTGTAGAATTTTACCGATCGCACCCTCAACCTATTACCGGACTCTAGATCTCTGCGAAAACCCAGAACATCGAGCAAAGCGAGATCTACATGACTTGCATCATGCTGAACAAATTAAACGAATTTGGAAGGAAAGTTCAGGTCGATATGGTGTACGTAAAGTTTGGCAAAAACTGAAACGTGAAGGCTATATTATTGCACGCTGTACAGTTGCTCGATTGATGCAAAAGCTAGGTATACAAGGTGTTTGGCGAGGTAAGAATAAACAAACTACCCATAGCCGAGATGATCAAAAACGAGCAGATGACTTGGTGAAACGCAATTTTAGTGCTGATCACCCTGACCAGCTGTGGGTCGCTGACTTTACGTATATTCAAACAAATTCAGGCTGGGTCTATACCGCCTTTATTATTGATGTGTTCTCGCGAGCAATTGTTGGATGGAAAGTATCAACACGGATGAATACAGACATGGTGCTCGATGCACTGGAGCAAGCATTGCATGATCGAGGCATGCCAAAGAACGTGATTCATCATAGTGACAGAGGTGTGCAATATCTTTCCATTCGTTATACCAATCGTTTAGAAGCAGCAAATTTACGAGCATCAGTCGGTACGACCGGTGATTCATACGATAATGCTTTGGCTGAAACAGTGAATGGCTTATACAAAACAGAGGTGATTGAATATTTAAAAGCAGATTGGCAAGGTTTAGCGGATGTACAACTTGCGACATTAAATTGGGTAGATTGGTTCAATAAAGAGCGTGTACATAGTGCACTAGGTTATGTGCCACCTTTTGATTTTGAAGCAATGTACTATGATAAAATTAATCCGTTAGGTCAGGTGGCCTAACTTAAATAAAAAAGTCTCCGACAAACCCGGTACGGTTCAGATCACCGCAAACAGGTTACTCGCCTGGGGATTCCCTTTCGACCCGAGCATCCGTATGAGACTCATGCTCGATTATTATTATTATAGAAGCCCCCATGAATAAATCGCTCATCATTTTCGGCATCGTCAACATAACCTCGGACAGTTTCTCCGATGGAGGCCGGTATCTGGCGCCAGACGCAGCCATTGCGCAGGCGCGTAAGCTGATGGCCGAGGGGGCAGATGTGATCGACCTCGGTCCGGCATCCAGCAATCCCGACGCCGCGCCTGTTTCGTCCGACACAGAAATCGCGCGTATCGCGCCGGTGCTGGACGCGCTCAAGGCAGATGGCATTCCCGTCTCGCTCGACAGTTATCAACCCGCGACGCAAGCCTATGCCTTGTCGCGTGGTGTGGCCTATCTCAATGATATTCGCGGTTTTCCAGACGCTGCGTTCTATCCGCAATTGGCGAAATCATCTGCCAAACTCGTCGTTATGCATTCGGTGCAAGACGGGCAGGCAGATCGGCGCGAGGCACCCGCTGGCGACATCATGGATCACATTGCGGCGTTCTTTGACGCGCGCATCGCGGCGCTGACGGGTGCCGGTATCAAACGCAACCGCCTTGTCCTTGATCCCGGCATGGGGTTTTTTCTGGGGGCTGCTCCCGAAACCTCGCTCTCGGTGCTGGCGCGGTTCGATGAATTGCGGCTGCGCTTCGATTTGCCGGTGCTTCTGTCTGTTTCGCGCAAATCCTTTCTGCGCGCGCTCACAGGCCGTGGTCCGGGGGATGTCGGGGCCGCGACACTCGCTGCAGAGCTTGCCGCCGCCGCAGGTGGAGCTGACTTCATCCGCACACACGAGCCGCGCCCCTTGCGCGACGGGCTGGCGGTATTGGCGGCGCTGAAAGAAACCGCAAGAATTCGTTAACTGCACATTCGGGATATTTCTCTATATTCGCGGTTCAGCAGGCATGTCCCCTTTGAGGGCGACCCGACGACAGGATAATCGACCTTATGGTGCGCAAATATTTCGGCACAGACGGTATTCGTGGCAAAGCCAACGAAGGCGCGATGACGGCGGAAACCGCCTTGCGCGTCGGCATGGCGGCTGGCCGTGTCTTTCGTCGCGGTGACCACCGCCATCGTGTCGTGATCGGCAAGGATACGCGCCTGTCGGGCTATATGCTTGAACCCGCGCTCACAGCCGGTTTCACCTCGATGG
>NZ_SGSX01000038.1:0-10635 GCF_004209355.1 Acinetobacter sp. WCHAc060025
ATATTCGAACAAAAAATATTTTTAAAATAGCCTAAGCAACTCAACGTATTGCTGGTACACAATACGTTTTATCGTGAAAGGTAAACGCGATCTAAGATTTGGTGATTTAAAGATAGGTGTTCAACCTTATCCAACTTCATCACTGAGTTGCATCGCTTCAGTCAACGCTTCGTGTAGGCGTGCCACAGCAATGATTTGTACATCTGCGATTGGTTTTTGTGGTGCATTACCACGAGGTACAATGATGTATTTAAATCCATGTTTGATGGCTTCTTTTAAGCGCTCTTGACCATTCGGCACAGGGCGTATCTCACCAGATAAGCCAACTTCTCCGAAAACAGCCAGTTGTTGTGGTAAAGCTTTGGAACGCAAGCTTGACGCACAAGCGAGCAAGACAGCAAGATCTGAACCTGTTTCAGTGATTTTTAAACCACCCACGACATTGACATAAACATCTTGTCCAGAAGTTTGTACGCCACCATGACGATGCATCACTGCCAAGAGCATATTTAAACGGTTTTGTTCTAAACCGAGTGCCACACGCCGTGGTTGTCCATGTGCATCATCCACAAGGGCTTGAACCTCAACCAAAAGCGGTCGAGTGCCTTCACGGCTGATCATGACGACAGAGCCAGGAATGGCTTCATCATAACGACTGAGAAATATTGCCGAGGGGTTGGCAACTTCTTTAAGCCCTTTATCGGTCATACCGAAGACACCGAGCTCATTCACAGCACCAAAACGGTTTTTAACTGCACGGATCATACGATAACGTGAATCAGATTGACCTTCGAAATACAGTACACAATCGACCATGTGTTCTAAAACACGTGGACCTGCGAGCGAACCTTCTTTGGTGACATGACCGACAATGAATAAAGCTGTACCACTATTTTTGGCAAAACGAGTTAGCAATGCAGCAGATTCACGGATTTGAGAAACACCACCAGGTGCAGATTGTAAAGTTTCGGTATATAAAGTTTGAATAGAATCGAGAATTGCAACAGCAGGGCGAAGTTGCGCTAAAGTTTCACAAATGCGCTCTACACATGTTTCAGCCATGACTTGTAATTTATCAGTAGGTAAATCTAAACGATTGGCACGTAAAGCGACTTGAGAAAGTGATTCTTCACCAGTGACATAGAGCGCAGAACTATTGGCAGCCGCCATATGGGTTGCTGTTTGTAGCAGAATGGTTGATTTACCAATCCCAGGATCACCACCAATTAGAACCACTGAACCTGTCACTAAACCACCACCAAGGACACGGTCAAATTCACCAATCCCTGTACCAAGTCGCGTTTCATTCGACACTGTGATTTGATTGAGTAGAGTGACATTGGCAGCTTGTCCTGCATAGCCACCGCCCATAGGTTTTGCACGGTGGCTGACAACAGGTTCAATTTTAACTTCAGTCAAAGAGTTCCATTCACCACAGTCTGAACATTGACCTGCCCATTTGGAATGGTCTGTACCACATTGTTCACAACGATAAAGTGTTTTTACTTTTGCCATTTTTTAGTGCATAGATATTTTTAAAGATGCGCTGAATGTATCAATTGAGACTTAGAAATACAATTTTTTGTCTAACATCTCGCCAAAATCATTTTTGGCACGTAAACTGCAATTCGAAGGAACGGTAAAAATAAGAAAGGTAAAGGATAGTCGGTTGACTATTTGTTGAGCTAAAGGATGAATAAACTTAGATATTTTTAAGTATTCATTGAAAAAAGCTTTTTTATTTTTTTTGTTTTAAGCTACTTTTGTACAACGAAATCTGAGAGAAGAATATAACAATGTCAAATGAAAACCTCAGTTCTTCTGCGGAAACAGGTGAACTAGCGAGAAGCTTATCGAATCGACACCTACAATTGATTGCGATTGGTGGTGCGATTGGTACAGGATTATTTATGGGTTCAGGCAAGACCATTAGTCTTGCAGGACCATCGATCTTATTTATTTACATGATCATCGGTTTGATGGTGTTCTTCGTGATGCGCGCGCTGGGCGAATTACTCCTATCAAACTTGCAATATAAATCATTCATTGATTTTTCAACTGATTTGATCGGCCCATGGGCGGGCTATTTTGTGGGTTGGACCTATTGGTTGTGTTGGATCACTATTGGTATTGCAGATTTATCCGCGATTATTTATTACTTACAGTTCTTTAATAATGGTATCCCCTTTACACCGACTGAAGGGGCAATGATCAGTGTTGCAGCCATTTTCTTTATTATGGGCTTAAACCTTGTCACAGTAAAACTGTTCGGCGAACTTGAGTTTTGGTTTGCCTTGATCAAAATTATTGCCATTGTGGTATTGATTTTAGTTGGTCTGTGGATGATCTTTACTGGATTTACTTCAGCATCAACTGGTCAGGTGGCTTCATTTACTCATCTTTGGGATCATGGTGGGATGTTCCCGAAAGGATTTGAGGGCTTCTTGGCAGGTTTCCAAATTGCAATTTTCGCCTTTGTTGGTGTTGAATTGGTGGGTACAACGGCTGCTGAAACTAAAGACCCTGAAAAGAATTTACCAAAAGCAGTAAATTCGATTCCAATTCGTATCATTTTCTTCTATGTATTGGCACTTGTAATCGTAATGTCAGTAACACCATGGGATACAATTGATCCGAAAGTCAGCCCATTTGTAAACTTATTCAGTCAAGCGGGTATTGCTGCTGCTGCGATCATTATGAACTTGGTAGTGCTTTCTTCAGTGATGTCTTCGATGAACAGTGGTGTATTCTCTACTAGCCGTATGTTGTTTGGTCTTTCTCGTGAAGAGCAAGGTCCAAAAGCTTTTGGTCTTTTGAATAAGCGTGCTGTACCTGCAAATGCCTTGTACTTTTCAGGTGTGTGTTTACTCGGTGGTGCTGCATTACAGTACTTTGTGCCAAATACAGTTGAAGCCTTTACTTTGGCAACAACACTTTCAACGATTCTATTTATTTTGGTTTGGATCATTATTTTGTGGAGCTATTTGGTTTACTACAAAACACGTCCAGAACTTCATGCTAAATCAATCTTTAAATTGCCTGGTGGACCGATTACCTGTTATGTCGTGATCGTCTTCTTCATTGGTACAATTGGTGTTTTAGCATTAGAGCCAGATACTGCAAAATCATTGATGGTCAGCCCGATCTGGTTAATTATCCTTGCAATTGGTTATTTCTGTTTCTATAAGAAAAAACAGTAATTAACCAATTCAGAGATTCTCATAAGAAAACGTCAGTGAATTACTGGCGTTTTTTTTATTCTCATTTTAATCTTTAACCTTTCTGCTTTGGTCTATATTTTAGATTCAAGGTATACTGACGAAAATTTTGGAAATAGGTGAACAAATGCGTTTAGCAATTTGTAGCATCACTTTAGTTTTAGCGAGTACGGGATTGATCGGATGTGGTCAGTCAGGTGAATTGCAGTTAGCCAATAGCCCAGACTATGACAAACGTGCCAAGTATTTGCTCTATTCAAATGAAAGCAAAACTGCGCAATCGGGTGAAAAGCAAACTGAGAAAAAAGTCAAAGATCAGCTTACTTCACCAGATCAAACAGGATCAGCTTCACAAGCGAATTCAAACTAAACCTAATTACACTTTCAATGAAAGGATACATTCATGAGTTTTTCCCGCATTAATGGGGTATTGCATGCAGAGCAATGTTCTCTAGATCAACTTGCAACGCAATATGGCACACCACTTTATGTTTATTCAAAAGCAACTTTTGAAAAGCATTATTTAGATATGGATAAGGCTTTTAGCTTTATTGATCATCAAATTTGCTTTGCGGTGAAGTCAAACTCTAACCTTGCGGTATTGAATGTATTGGCAAAATTAGGTTCAGGTTTCGATATCGTAACAGGTGGCGAGCTTGCACGTGTACTTGCTGCAGGTGGTGAGCCATCAAAAATTGTATTTTCTGGCTTGGGCAAACAAGAAGCGGATATTCAAAAAGCTTTAGAAGTTGGGATTGCCTGCTTCAACGTAGAATCTTATGCAGAATTGGATCGCATCCAAAAAGTGGCAGCACAGCTTGGTAAAAAAGCGCCGATTTCTTTGCGTGTAAATCCAGATGTGGATGCTAAAACTCATCCATATATTTCAACAGGCTTGAAAGAAAATAAATTCGGTATCCCATCAGATTCAGTATTTGAAACTTATCAATATGCTGCATCTTTACCTAACTTAGATGTGGTGGGAATTGACTGTCATATTGGTTCACAGTTGACTGAAACACAGCCTTTTGTTGATGCACTGGATCGCATCATCGCGATGATTGATAAACTCAAAGAACTCGGTATCAATCTAAAACACATCGACATCGGCGGTGGTTTAGGTGTGACGTATAAAGATGAAGTACCACCAACAGTGGTTGAATACGCTGAATCTATGCGTCCCGCTTTAGAAAAACTAGGTTTGAAAGTTTATATGGAGCCAGGTCGTAGTATTTCTGCCAATGCAGGCGTATTAGTGACCAAAGTTGATTTACTGAAACCAACCAATCATCGTAATTTTGCGATTATTGATGCTGCGATGAATGACATGATTCGTCCATCGTTGTATCAAGCGTGGATGGATATTCAAGAAGTAAATCCACGTACAGATGTTGAAAAACAGACTTGGGACATCGTGGGTGCAATTTGTGAAACCGGTGACTTCCTTGGTAAAGAGCGTGAGCTTGCGATCAAAGAAAATGATAATCTTGCACTATTAGGTGCAGGCGCGTATGGTTTTGTGATGAGTTCAAACTATAACAGCCGTGGTCGTGCTGCTGAAGTGATGGTCGATGGAGCTCAATCGCATTTAATCCGTAAGCGTGAAACGATTGAATCACTTTGGGAAAATGAAAGTTTATTGCCTTAAGGAGTCATTTTAGATGTTATTAGAATTCACCAAAATGCATGGTCTAGGCAATGACTTCATGGTGGTTGATCTGATCAGTCAGCGTGCTTTTTTTGATGCGATGACTATTCGACGTTTAGCCGATCGTCATTTTGGTATCGGTTTTGATCAACTTTTAATTGTTGAACCACCTGATTTTCCAAATGTAGATTTTAAATATCGTATTTTCAATGCAGATGGTTCGGAAGTAGAGCAGTGTGGTAATGGTGTACGTTGCTTTGCTCGCTTTGTTTATGAACGTCAATTGACCAATAAAAAGCGTTTTAAAGTGCAAACTTGTGCAGGGATTGTTGAGCCTGAATTGGGTGAAAATGGTTGGGTTCGTGTCAACATGGGACAACCTAAATTTTTACCGAAAGAGATTCCTTTCATTGCTGAAGAAGCGGATGCCT
This sequence comes from Acinetobacter sp. WCHAc060025, assembly GCF_004209355.1. Taxonomy (NCBI): domain Bacteria; kingdom Pseudomonadati; phylum Pseudomonadota; class Gammaproteobacteria; order Moraxellales; family Moraxellaceae; genus Acinetobacter; species Acinetobacter sp. WCHAc060025. The sequence continues at coordinate 5,298 of NZ_SGSX01000038.1, forward strand.
TATATGACATTGCTTTGGCGGATAATGAACAACTGACTATCGATGTGGTGAATATGGGCAATCCGCATGCTGTGACTGTAGTTCCAGATGTGTTGACTGCTGATGTTGCCAAAATTGGTCCACAAGTCGAATCACACGAACGCTTCCCGCAGCGTGTTAATGCTGGCTTTATGCAAATCATTGATGAAAAGCATGCGCGCCTACGTGTATTTGAGCGTGGTGTAGGTGAAACGATGGCGTGTGGTACAGGTGCTTGTGCTGCAGCTGTTTCAGGTATGCGCCGTGGTTTACTGGCGAATAACGTTGAGATTGAACTTGCAGGCGGTAAATTGCAAATTGAATGGAAAGAAGGTGATGTGGTGTGGATGACAGGTCCAACTGCAACGGTTTATGAAGGTCGTTTAGACCTACGTTATTTCCAAAGTTGATTGATTCAAAATTTTTAGTAATGTTCTTTAAGCCCTGAAATTATTTCGGGGCTTTTTGACATAAAAAGACTTCATTTTTAGTTCAACTTTGTTCAAGATAAATATGACAACTTTTTAAAAATGATTTATAAAAAATAGGACAATAAAAATGGCGATAGATCGTATCGATTGGCATGCTGAATCAGCAGAGCAAGCAGGTTTTCCCTATGAAAATGGCGGAACACATATTGGAATTTATCTAGCGTGGATCATTAATAATCATTTGGAAGGCGAGTTTCACCAAGAAGAAAGTGAGGATGAGGTCGCACAAGTTTTTGCACGGAAAATGACAGGGCGTGAATTTTTAATTCAGATGTGTGATGAAAAGTTTTGCGAAGAGGATTTAAATGAAGAGGGCTTTGCTTTTACCCAAGCCTACTATGAAAGCAATGAATATTTCAAAGACTATGATGCAACTCTCGTACATGCTAAAGGTCTAGAAAATACCTATGCTATTGATGATACGTGGGAGAATTATGATCTTATGGCGCCCGTCATTAGTGAAAAATATCAGCAATGGCGAGTAAAGCAATAAATTGATTGTCATGATATTTGTGATTTAAAAGGAAGCATAAAAAAACACAGCCCATAATTGTTGAACTGTGTTCGAACAATCATCTGTCTGGAGTTCAGTTGATTGTTCATTAACTGCAAACTACAGCTTTGGTGTTTGTATAATTTATAAATGAGGATTAATCTTGCACTTTCAAGTGGTCTGTGGGTTAAGCTGCATATTTTGAAAGATTTGGCTTATTTCATTGAGTGAATACCAAACATATTTCCCTCAGTGTCAATTGCTAAAACAATATGTCCATGTTCTCCAATAGACATTTTAGTTTGGTGAATTTTTCCGCCAGCGCTTTCTATTCGAGCTTGCTCAATTGCGCAATCATCACTGTTAAAATAGACAATTGTGCTGTTACCACCAGCGAGAACGCCTTCCATTTTGACTAGCGCACCAGTTGCTCCATAAAGTTGCATATCAAAAGGAAAATGTTTCATTTGTATGTCTTGAGAAGAATCAGGATTATGAAAATCAGTCAGTTTAATATTCAAAACCGTTTCATAAAATATTCTAGCTCTTTGTAAATCATTGACATAAATCTCAAACCAACAGACTGGATTTATCATTGTGTTGTTCCTCATCTTGATTTTATGATTTGGATGATTTTTAAACTTTATCATGATGAGCTTATGACAAACTTAAGCGACAAAGATAGATATTTTGTAAATGATTTTTGTTTTGTTTAATTTAAATAAAAAAAGAACGCCGAAGCGTTCTCTTTTTTTTAGTGATTTAGATTAATGGCGTGCAGCTTTTTTGCCTTCATCTACTGCTTTTACAATCGGTGCTTTAACCAAAGGTTTAGGTTGTTCGATTAGTGCAAGTGGAAGAATCTCATCGATACTTTTCACTGCTTTAATTTCCAAACCATCTTTGACATTTTGAGGAATTTCAGTCAAGTCACGGACGTTTTCTTGTGGGATAAACACCAGTTTAACGCCACCACGATGTGCTGCTAAAAGTTTCTCTTTCAAGCCACCAATACGCATTGCTCGACCACTTAGACTTGTTTCACCTGTCATTGCAATATCAGGACGAATTGCAATTTTAGTGAACGCAGAAACAAGGGCTAAAGTCAGTGCTAAACCAGCCGATGGACCATCTTTTGGAGTTGCACCTTCAGGTAAATGCACATGTACATCAGTTTCTTCAAAACGTGATGCTTCGATACCCAATTCATCTGCACGGGTACGAACAACCGTCATTGCAGCAGTAATCGACTCTTTCATCACGTCACCAAGTGAACCTGTGGTAATAAATTTACCTTTACCAGGAACAGCAGCAACTTCAATCGTCAATAACTCGCCACCAACAGATGTCCAAGCCAGGCCATTAACACGACCCACTTGCGCTTCTTCTTCTGCCATACCGTAGTCAAACTTATGAACACCTAAATAATCAGGCAAGTTCTCAGCAGTCACATCAATATGTAAGTTTTTGGCTTTCTTACTAACAGACTCTTTAACGACTTTACGTGCAATTTTAGACACTTCACGTTCAAGACTACGTACGCCTGCTTCACGCGTATAACGACGCACGATGTCACGAATTGCTTCTTCATGCACAGTTAATTCTTTAGCACGTAAACCATTGTTCTTGATTGCTTTCGGAACAAGGTAACGGTCTGCAATATTGACTTTTTCGTCTTCGGTATAACCAGGCAGACGAATCACTTCCATACGATCAAGCAATGCTTCAGGAATATTCATGCTGTTTGCAGTACAGATAAACATCACTTCTGACAAGTCAAGATCAAGATCTAAGTAATGATCATTGAACTTGTTGTTCTGCGATGGATCAAGTACTTCAAGCAACGCAGAAGCTGGATCGCCACGATAGTCTTGTGCCATTTTGTCAATTTCGTCGAGTAAGAATAGTGGATTCTTCACACCGACTTTTGTCAAAGATTGCACGATCTTACCAGGCATCGCACCGATATAGGTACGACGGTGACCACGGATTTCCGCTTCATCACGGACACCACCCAGTGCCATACGGACAAATTCACGACCTGTTGCTTTGGCAATGGATTCACCGAGTGAAGTTTTACCTACACCAGGAGGACCAACCAGACACAGAATCGGACCACGAAGTTTTTTCACGCGAGACTGAACAGCAAGGTATTCAACAATACGTTCTTTGACTTCGTCCAAACCATAATGGTCAGCATCTAAAATTTCTTGTGCTTTTGCCAAGTTAATGCTGACTTTGCTCGCTTTATTCCAAGGTGTATCTAAAATCACCTCTAAATAGTTACGAACTACAGCCGCTTCACTTGAAGCAGGTTGCATTGCTTTGAGTTTACGGAATTCAGCTTCTGCTTTTTTACGCACGTGTTCAGGTAAATCAGCTTCTGCTAAACGCTTTTCAATTTCAGCAACATCATCTTCCGCACCGCCATTCATGTCGGAAAGTTCACGCTGAATCACTTTCATCTTTTCATTGAGGAAGTATTCGCGTTGATTCTTTTCCATTTGGCGTTTTACAGAATCATGCAAAGTTTGCTCAATCTGTTGTTCTTCAGATTGTTGTAGCAAATAAGTCATGAGTTCTTGTAAATGTGCTTCAAACTCATCGTGTTCTAAGAATTTTTGTTTAACATCTATATTCAAAGGTACACGAGTGGCAACGAAGAAGAGTAATTGCAATAAATCATCAATCTTACTCGCAGCAGCGATCAATTCACGTGCATTACGTAATTTTGCTTCTGCGTATTGTGAAAATAAGGCACGTAATTCTTCAACACGTGTTGCTTGTGTATCTTGGTCTACAGATACAGTCATTGGGCTTAATGCATGTTCAGCTGAAAGGTATTCATCATTGTCGATGATTTCTACGAGCTTAGAACGGTGTAAGCCTTCAATTAATACTTTTATACAGTTTTCGTCATTCTCATGATTCACAACTTGTACAATCTTAGCGACAGTACCATATTGATATAAATTGTCGTGATCAATTTCTTCTGTAAGCGAATCTTTTTGCGCAACTACAAATACTAAATTGTCACTGTTACGAGCCACATCAACTGCATTAATCGATTTTTCACGACCCACGAATAACGCAATTTGCATATGTGGATAAACCACCACATCACGCAGCGCTAAAAGCGGTAATACACTTGGAACCTGTGGCTCTAAGTTTTCTTGATTCATAATAATCTCAGACATGGGCACTCCTAATGAGTGACAACGGTGTTGCCATGTTTTTTATAGTGATGTGTATTTATAAAATTACAAGGGCTTTGCCCAATAAAAAAACTAAAAAAACGCAAATATATGATTAATAAATAAACCTGCTGCCTTTTATTGACTGATTTGACGCTTAAAGCGATAGCTTTTTGAAGGCGTAATTAAACCATCTAAAGCTTGATCCCATGGATTACGCTTTAGTTCTACATCTAGCTTCTGAAAATCATGTGCTAAACCGAGCCGATATGGTCGATGTAAAGCGGAGGCGAGAGTACGATCATAAAAACCACCGCCCATGCCCATTCGTGTGCCTCTATTATCGCAAGCGAGCAAAGGCATGATAACGAGGTCTAAAGTAGAAATGTGTAAGCCTCTGTTTGCAATCGGTTCAAGCATGCCTAATGGATGACGAGAGAATAACTGATTACGAAATTGATGTTTTGAAATTTTAACCCAGCGCAAAGTTTTATTCATATTACAAATTATAGGCAAATAAACTTGTTTACCGTGTTGAAAACAAAATTCAATAACAAGTCGTGTGCGGACTTCACCAAAAGCATCTAGATAAACCCCCACTTTTTTTGCGTATTGTAATTGTGAATGCTTTAAAAACTGTTTTAAGCACTGCTGCTCAATGTTTCTTTGTTGAAGTGGTGTTAATGATCGTCTTTGCTTTCTGATCATTTTGCGTAATTCAGTGTTTTGATTCATAAGGTTTGAAGAAAAATAAAACCATATACAGTATACAGATGAATAATTCTTTTTCATGGAAATAAGAAATCAGCTCCCTTTTTTTAGCCACTTTTATTGAAAGCTGATGACTACATAACCATTCGAGTCTATAGATGTGGTTTAAAATTAACTGGATAAAATGTTAACTGTATCGCTATCTTGTTTAAATAATGCCTAAAAATAACTTTGTTTGAATTTAAGATAATACTTTTTAAATTAAATATACTAAATTGGTTGGGATTTAAAATAGAGTAAATATACTAAAAATAAATATAAAATAATTATTAGTTAATATTTTATAAATATAATAAATTTTAGCCTGATTTAGTATTAAATCAGGCTAAACATTAATTATGATTTTTTATTGATAATAAAAGGCTTTCCTT
>NZ_SGSX01000039.1:0-9869 GCF_004209355.1 Acinetobacter sp. WCHAc060025
TCGATAAACCTAATTTTTTTATAACAATAAATTGTTCCAACGTACACCCTGCAAGGGTCGATAAACCTAATTTTTTTATAACAATAAATTGTTCCAACGTACACCCTGCAAGGGTCGATAAACCTAATTTTTTATAACAATAAATTGTTCCAACGTACATTAATGATTTAGATCATAATCACGATTTGGCTGCTTTTCAGGTTCATAAGTTTGCTCTAAGACATCGCTTTGAGGAATCGGCTTAGGCTTTTTCACCTCGTGGATATGGCTCTTTATGTTCTCAAAACTCTCTAAACACGATTGATATGACGCTCTTTGATGTTTCAAATGATCGTTTTGAGGCTCTAAAATAATTTCACATTTCAAATAGTTAAGCATGCATCGGTCGTTTTTTATGATCTCCTCGATTTTGTCATAGTCCCATGTATTGATCATTCTGCTTGCTTGGCTGATGTATTTCTCCAAGTTTTGAGCTTTTTTCTGCACACAATCAATCAATTGCAATAGATTATTATCGTTGTATGCTTGCTGTTGTTGGGCTGAAAGTTGTTTGTGATCAGCAACGTAACCGGGGTAATAAGCGTCAATTCGCAAGTCACGGAAATCTGTAGCCGGCTTTGGTTTGGGTCGAATTTTAGCGACTATGGGTTCTAGTTGTTCAAGTTGTTGATTAAGGTCATTAATCGTTCTACAGTTTCCCCAAGCGTATTGATCTGCTTGCTTTGCATCTCCAAGTCTGTGTAAAAGTCGGTTGGTACCTGCAATTGCGAGATGATTGAGAGTGCTGCCTCCAGGTCTGTCTGCTGTGTGCGTATCGTCTGTTGAATGGGTTGTAATTCGATCTTCACTAAGTCTCTGACAGTAGCTTTTAAATTCAGTTGATTTAATGCTGTCGTCAATTGCCTTTGCAATTGGATTCTCAAGTTTTCTTGAAATGCTTGCTGTAATTGCTCCGAAAATTCGCCCTGCTCGAGCTTTGAAAGTTCTACTTTCATAGCCAAAATTAATGCTTGTTGAGCTTCTTTCTCTGAGTTCAAGTTGTTGATTTTGTCCTTTAAACTCTGCTCTACTTCGCTGTAAGTGGTCAAAATATTCTTTAATGAACTGACCTGTTGACTCAAGACTTCGTTTTGTTCTGCTAACAAGCTGTTTTGTTGACTCAACAAGGCGTTTTGCTCTGTCAAAAATTGGTCGATTTCGGTCTGCATGACTTACCTCCGTAGGGTGTTCAAATAATTGATTTGGGCCGTGATTGCTTCTGAGTTCTGTTGAATGATTTGTCGTTGCGCTTGGATGGTCTTTAAGTTTGTACTGGACTGATAAATCGTATAAAAACTGATTAAAATCATCAGCACCCCAAACAAGATCATCCCGCATGAAATGTATTTTGCTTTTTGCGTATTCAGTTTTTCCGTGATCAGCGTTTGTATTTCGCTCTCGATTTGCCCACTTTGATTGACTATCGCTTGCTGCACTTGGGCCTGGACTTGGGCTTGGATGCTCTTCTGATCTATCGAGATGTTCTGCAACTGGTTGTTGATTTTGCTCTGTAGAGCCTGAGTTGATATTGAAAACGAATCTATGCTCGATTTCACTTTTGATATTTCCGTAATATCTATACTCGCGAGTTTTGCCTGGAGTTCCTCGATTTGCACGGTATAGCTGGCTGTCAGCGTTTTTATTGCTTGGGGGGATAAATTCCCTATCTCGGTCAAAATCGAGTTGAGGTGTAATTCCAGGGCTGTTGTCTTCTCCTGTACTTTGTGCAAAAGCGTAGTGCCGTTGATGATAGGCTGCTCGCTTTGCTCGATAAGTTTCTCGAAGTTGATCAGCCTGTCGGAGAGCTGTTGCAAGCTCATCTGCAGTTGCTCGGCTTTCTGTTGCTGCTCGTAGACGCTTTGAATAAAGTCCAATTTCGAATTGTTCATGATAATAATCTCCTCTGAGTCTGTGTGTTTTGCCGTTGCTTAATACGACACTTAAAAATTCTTTACTTTGCTTAACTGATTTAACGCCTTGGAGTTGCTCGATACATTTGACAATATCCGCCCTGTTTTTTACTGTTTGCGTCTTTAAAAGCGTTTTGACGAGATTATCAACAGTCTTGCAAAACTGCTTTTTTCTAAGTGTCTTCAACTCTTCGCTTGCAAGGATTTTTTTGGCTTGTGCATTAAGTTTTGCAACGTGATTCGGCTCTTGCGTTGTTTGTGTCCAAGTGATGTCATCAGGGCGCGACCACTCGTATTTTGTGTTGAAGTAATCTCGTAATGCGTCGAAATGTTTTTCGTGTCCTGGCGGGGCAATATTCAGTGATTTACCACTTTGAATATCGAGCCGTGGCGTTAAAACATGAATATGTTTTGAGCCGTCATCATCAGTGTGCAGAACAGCAAAAAGGTGGTATTGAGACTGATCAAGTCCTGCAAAAGCGTGTTTTTCAAAGTCATTTAAAACTTCCAGGATCTGCTCGTCAGTCGGATCATCGTCTTTTGACCATGCGACTACTCCACTGGTGTACTTCCACAGGTGAGGGCTTGCATTACAAATGGCATTGAACGTGGTCGCATCACCTCGTAAAACATGAACGCCAGCACGCAGATTTCCTTGATGATCGAACTGATCTAAAACATACGCTGAAGCGTGTGCAGCCGACCCTTTTCCGTGATCCAGAAATTTAATATGCACTTTCATCCTGCTCCGCTAAAACAATCGAAGGTAGTGCCTGGTCAACATTTAAGTCTTCCAGTTGCTTTTGAAGCCGGTCAGGGCTTTGTCTGCCGATTTTAGGCAGTGCGGGAAATACTTGTTCTAACTCAGTTTGGATACCTCTTAAAACAAGCAATACGCTGAAAATATCAAGCTTCTGCTGTTCTTGGGGATTCGCATTTTTGATGATATTTAAAGCACGGGCCATCTGATTCAGGTTGTTACCAATACGACCCAACTCCAACAGTAATTTGGGATCGGCCTTAGGAGCAGGTCGCTGCAGGATTTTTTCTGGACGACGGTGGCGCTTTTTGATCTCAGGTTCAGGCTGGGCAATGCCTTCCGTTTCTTTTGGCACGGTGTGCTGAGTTTTCATAAAAGCCTGTCCAATCAGCCAATGTACAAAATCCGTAAAATTCATGCTGTTTGCAATTAGCAGCTGATCCAACTGCTGTTCTTGCAGCGCTAAAAAGCGTAAGCGCTTTGTAATGGTTCGTTTACCAGTTTTCATTTTTATCCCGTCATCAAATTTGTGAAGTTTGGGGTCTTAGGGGGTCGCCCCTAACAAGCCCTGTTGCGTACCAGAAAAGTGCACGTAGTGCAGTTTTCTGTAGCTACAGGTAGGCTTGCTTATTAGAAGCAGCTTCTAAAAAACACAGAAACTTGCTTTCGACGAGAACATACCAAATATGAAAAAATTGAGTTTTCAAAAGTGATGATTTGAGAAAAATATTTAATTTAAGGTAGTGATAAATAAAATAAGTCAATATTTATCAAATATTTAAAAAAATTATTGACTTTAATAAACTTAAAAAAACAAGCGAAAAGCTTTACGATTGTTGAATTGTTTTTTTTAGATACATTGCTTAAACAACCAATCAGTGAGTGCGCCTGGATGCTTTTGATTTTTTGCTGGGTAATTTTTGGTAGAAAATGCCACAAAGAGTATGTATTGAAAATAATTTAGGTATGTATTGAACGACTAAAAAAGCAATTTCAGCATGTATTGAAATAATTTGGGTATGTATTGAACGATGAAAAACGTAATTTCAGCATGTATTGAAAAATTTTTGGCTGTGTAACGGTAGATTTGATGTTTTTTTAATCAATAGTTCATAAAATGAGTTTTATGCCATTGATATTAAAGTGTCATTAGTGTTAGCACTAATAATTCCAAAGCTTTCAAAATTCTGTGTCAGCCAAATTGGCTAGAGCTTAATTATATGAGGAGAACTGCTCCGCAAGTGTCTGCCTTCAAAATCAATCGATAACTGTGTGATGGTTTGCCTCCAACCGACATTGTCCATTTTTCAGAAGCCTGTTGAATGCCAATATAGAGCAATTTCAGCAGGCTATTTTCATTCGGGAAAGCCCATTTGGTTTTGGTGAGTTTTCTGAATTGGCGATGTACTGCCTCAACCACATTGGTGGTATAAATTGGTTTCCTGGCTTTAGGGTATTTGAAATAGGCACTGAGTAAATGCCATTTCTCACGCCACGAGCGAATGACTTTCTCGTATTTATCACCCCATTTGGCTTCCAGTTCATCCAGAGCTATTTCAGCTGCCTGCCTGGTGTCTGCCCGGTAAACAGGTTTCAGATCAGCCATAAAGGTTTTTTGATCTTTACTGGCCACATAGCGCAAGCTATTGCGGACTGGGTGTGAGAAATGAAGATTTCTTATATTGTTTAGAGATTTTGTATTGCCTGCCCAGAGTAATGAGCGAAACTCAGAGTTATTGTGAAACGATTACTCAAGAAGTAGGCTATCCACCTGATATGGCTTTGCTTACAACAGAGACTGTCTTGGAGCAGGCGGAGCAATTGGCAGATAAGTTATCTGCTGCTTAATTTTTTGCAATCAAATTGAAATTATTACAAAACTAGATTAGTTCTACATAACAACTAATCTAGTTGCATATCATACCTCGAGGCCTAACTCTTTGAGAACACTAGCATACTTTCTGACAAACTCGACATCTTGTAGTTCAATCAGAAGCCTTTTCTCTAGATCAGCATAGCTTTCCCCTACTGCAGCTTTTTTGCTTGCAAATGGATCATGGTGAGCTAGCTTGTTGGCAAAGAATTGAATCTGTTTATCTGTCAATTTCTTAGGTTTATTATGCGTAATTGCATCCACATGTTGCTTAGGTTTGAATGAAAAAGAGAAACCACTAATCGTACGCCCTACTTTGTGTTGTTCGTAAGAAGCTGTGATATCAGTCAGTTCATTGATCTGGTTTAATGCTATATCTAGTACTCGAACCTTAAAGTTCGCCATCTTTGCATATTCACCTTCAGCTAACCCAAGCTTGAATCGAAAGTCATCAATATCAAACATAGGTGTCTTTCCAACACTACGCCATTGGATGAGTAACTCGTAAAGGCGAATAGCATACTTACTTGTAAGAGAGCTAATTTGCTTAAGTTCGTAAGCAGTGAATGACTTCTCAAGCTGCGTAATCAATGGAATGACATCAGGTGCAAAAGTGAGTTCTACGATACCTGCAGAATCAACATAGGCTATTTTGGAAACCCACCGTGATTTGACGATCTTTTCCTGTTGAGTTCCCTCATGGATACCCTTGTAACTGAATTTGCGCTCAAATAGGTTGCTAGCAGCGTTTTTAAGCCCCTCATAGGCTGCATGCTTATCAACATTGAATTGCTTCATGTAATGATGAGCATGAACCTCTAACGTGCTATTAGCGTCCACATCCTTGCTTACTTCTCTTGCCTGCACAATCGCCAAGAGAATCAATCGTTGTTCTGTTGTGTCTAAATTATAGCTAGCATTGATTAACGCATTATCCTTCACTACGAGGTCATTTTTCACTGAGGTTTCCCCATGTAATTATCCAATTAGCATACATCAACAAACAGTGTAGGCACAAGGTGGGAAAACGTAGACTTATCACCTCTGAAACGCTTGCTATATAAGGCTTACAGAGGTCTTAAAAATAAAAAAATTAAAAGTATTTAAAAATAAAAAGATTACTGCTTCAAAATTTAAGAGAATTTCTTGTTTTACGAGTATCAATTTACAGTGATGAATCAGTATGAAGAATAACCATCATTTAGGTGGGAAAATGTAGACTAATGCTGAATCGGCAGATAACAGAATTTCTCAAGTAATCATTTACACCACTTAAAAATGCAACTATATTGAATTCAAATTAGTTACAAATTACAAGTAAAATGATTCTATTAATTGGAAGCCAAAAAGGTGGATGTGGTAAATCAACAATAGCCATCAACATTGCAGCATATCTTGCTAAACATAACAAAGACATTGTGTTAGTTGATGCTGATCCTCAGCAAAGTTCAGCTAATTGGGTTAAAGACAGAGATGACACTAACTTACCTAAAGTGCATTGTGTTCAACGCTATGGCGACATCAAGAACACATTGAAAGACCTAGATAGCCGTTATGATTATGTGATTGTCGATGTTGCTGGACATGACAGCAAAGAGCTTAGAACAGCAATGTTAACGGCTCATTACCTGGTAGTGCCATTTAGGCCATCCCAATTCGACTTGGATACTCTACCTCATCTATCAGAAATGATTGATCAGGCGAAGTCCTTTAATGAGGAACTGAAGCCATTTGGACTACTAACATTGGCCCCAACAAATCCATCAGTATCTGAAGTACAGCAAGCGAACGATTATCTCGCTGACTTCCCATTGTTCACAGCGTTGTCATCCGTGATCCATGATCGCAAGGTTTATCGTGATGTCACTGCTGAAGGTAAAGGTGTTGTTGAATCCAATAACCCAAAAGCAATAGAAGAGTTTGAGGCATTCATGAAGGAACTTCTTGTATGATTAAGAAAAGGGAAATTACAAAGACAGCTCCTGATATAGAAGCCTTCATCAATGGAGCTAATGAGCAAACCACACCAAAGCTAGACCCTAAAGCTTCCAGAAAATTTAAGACGCATACGATTCCGATGAACGAGTATGAGTATAGGCTGTTGACTGAGTTGGCAGAGAAATATGGCCAAACTCACAATGGCATTATTAGATTTGCATTGAAGAAGTTAAAGGAAGAATGAAACTAAATAAAAATCAATTTGAAACTAATTTAGTTATAAATTAGTTTTAATATAGGGGCTGTACTAAGTTAATCTAGCACAGTCCCTATAAAAATTAATGGCTAATGATGTCGAGAATTTTCTTCCATAAAATCTCAACGACTTCTTCCTGACTTATCTCATGCAGGTAAACTTCTGAAATTTCTTGTTGAAGCCACTTTTCTAATTTCTCTTGATGTGCAGAATGACTAGAATATTCATTCAATCCAAAATGAGTGATCATCTTGTTCGATGAATTTTCAGAATCATAACTCATAAAATCATAAAGCTTCTGTAAAACAGATTTAATGACCTCTTTCTGAAAACCCTTCCGGATTTTTTCCTCTCGGTACATCAAGTCTAAGTTATTGTGGGCTGTATACACATTTGGCATAAATTTATCCTTGTAAAGTAAAGGATCACAAGAACTAGAGACAATGAGGATATAGATAACTTTACTTTCGATATCTACTATGAAAAAATCCCTACGCTAACCTACCAAGTGGCGTAGTTTATTGCCTCATATTCTTATGATCGTAATAAATGGGAAAAAGAGTTTTTAAAGCTCTTTTTTTTAAACCATTTTTTTGGTAACCATATTGGTTACCAAAAAAATTAACTTGTTTTATTAAGGTTGTCAATCATATAATCCGTACAAATAGCTATTTTTTTTGAGACACTTAAATGGATGAGTTTGTTGCATTCCCTTCTTTTAGCCATTTCTTTGAAAATAGCAACACGGGTATTTCTGATAAAGATTTTGAAAAAATAAAATATGAAATCAATGACTTTGATATCATTGTTGGGAATGAAATAAACTCTTTACATACACTTGTTTCACAATCTAAAGAGTTTGATTTGATTATTATAAAACCAGAGATCGATTTTTTTCTTTTTGTGGGGCTCTTTAAAAACAAAGATTCTGTACTTAAACATTACCGTCAATATTTTGAATTATTGAGACAATTACTTACTGATAAAGGTAGTTTATATGTACATGTTTCCAACCTTCATCTAATGAGTGAATTCCAAGTAATATTAGATAAAGTTTTTGGCGAAGCTAGGTGTGTGAATCAAATTTTACTAAAAACCCATAATTCTTCATTTAAAGCATCAAAAGGCTTTACTAAAACAGCTCATGAGGTAATCCTTTTTTATACCAAAACAGATAACTTTATTTGGAATGATCTGATCCAGACAATCACAGAAGATAATTTAGCTAAAAAGTTTCCTCATGTGGATGCACTGGGGCAATTTAGACTCATGCCTTTACATGTTCCTGGTGTGCGAAAACATGGTGAAACTGGTAGGCAATGGAGGGATATGAATCCACCCGAAGGTAAGCACTGGCGTTTTTCTCCAGAAAAAATGGATGAACTTGATCAACAGGGTCTTATTCATTGGTCCAGAACAGGCAATCCACGTTTAAAAGATTATGTTAAAAGTGATACTGGTGTTAGATATACAGACTATTGGGACTTAGCATCAGCAAAAAATTCAACATACCAAATTAAAAATCTGCAGAAAGCCTATGAGGTTATTATTAAATCCAGTACCAATGAAGACTCCCTAATATTGGATGCTTGCAGCTTTGATAGCGTCTGCTTGAATGCGGCAAATAACTTAAATAGAAAATGGATTGCAGTAACACCTAATATAGAATCCTTTTTATTTACATTGCGTTATTTGGAAAAAGACTTTTGCTCGAAAAATTTGGCAAGGGCTATTACAACTCCAGAATTTATCTCTAATGAGTTCGCTAATCCTAGCCCTGTGTATAAGGTACAAAATAAAAATTTCAAACATTTAAGTCTTTTAAATAACCTTAGAGTCATCTTAAGTGATTAAATTTGTAGGAAAAAACTTTAAGCTCTGAACGGCTCAAGATATTTTCTGATGAACATAGTTTGATTTTTATTGTCATATTTTCCTATACACTAAAGATCCAACTGCAAAATTCCTGTGGAAATTGATTAATAACCACCATTACAACTTGTGTATCTATACTCACCTTGAGATTGATACTGCACTAAAATGTGCAACTAAGCTGAATCCTGATTACACATTCAGTAAACACATTGCTGATATCAATACAAATGCCGTAGAGGCAGCTATAACAACGTATAGCCTGGCTGAGTAGAGATCCATCACCAAAGACAAGTAAGAAAGCTAAACGGTTAGCTGGCAGCGATTTAAGCGAAGCAGAGAAGATGATGTAGGTAGAGTTTGCTTTATCGCCTATTATCCGACCGAGCTCCTCAATGGAGTAGGTCATTACAAATCTTGGGACAGCTCAGTAAGATTTTACTCACGGTTGTACTGCTTTTTATTGCTTGGGTGTGGTTGCTGCATTTTCCTTGGTCATGGTATTGAAAACAACGATTGTGATGGAGATATTGGCTGTAGCTTTTGTAGTGTTGTGCGAATATTCAGGTCGTGAGGTCGATGGAGCAAGTGGCTGGATTACCATTGTTTATTTGATTTTACACGCCTATGCAGCAGTGATTTTAGGTGTAATGCGATTATTGGTTTGGTTGTGGCAGTAGGTGATTGCTTAAATGTTCTGAATGAATCCTGTCTGTATTAAGCAGCACCCCATAAATTAGTTACATATTGGTTTCATTTTAGTTCTTAATTAGTTTCAAATAAGTTGCAATAAACAACTATCCAATCAGATGATACTGAGATAAAAAATCAAAAAAGCCCATTTTTAAAATGGGCTTTCTGAAAATCGCCTATGCGATAACTCAAAAATGAGTATAACTTTCAGTGGCTTGAAAGGATCTAAAAATCGCCTATGCGATAACTCAAAAACCGCATTCGCGGTGACTCACAACAATGTTAAGAACATATATTGTAATTAATTAGTAGTCTACAGTTTTTTATGCAAAAAATTAAAAAATTTTAATGAACTAAAATTACATATATTCAATAACTTGAATCATAAATTAAAAATTTATGTGATTTTATAGAACTTTACTCGAAACTTACAAAGAAATTCTTATAAGAGATGCAGCCAAAAGCTATATTTTATGAGGTTTTAGCCAATTCAAAAATTAGATAAAACTATACTTTCGCAAGAGGTCT